>NZ_JBHVWF010000010.1:0-99224 GCF_042882365.1 Streptomyces sp. NPDC058221
GGTCCCATCCGGGCCCGGGCCCCGCCGGCCTTTCCGGTGCCGGGCCGGCGTCAGCGGCCCGGCCGCAGCAGCGGGGTGCTGCGGTCCTCCCCGATCAGGGCCCGGCGCTCCGGACCGGTGACGCCGAGCCCCGGCTTGGGTGCCAGTGACAGCACCCCGAGCTTTGCGCTGTGCCGGTGGCGCTGCACCAGCCGCGCGGCCTCCGGGGCCTCGTCGGGTGTGTACGTCGCGGACAGTGCCGGCCGGATGTGGCCCAGACCCAGCAGCCGGCCCACCGCCGCCTGCTCCTGCAGATTGGCCCCGTGACTGCCGACCACCCGCTTCAGTCGCATCCACAGATACCGGTTGTCGAACTCGTGCCGGTAGCCGGTGCTCGAACCACAGGTGACCACGGTCCCGCCGCGTCTGACCACGAACACCGACAATCCGAACGTTGCCCGGCCGACATGCTCGAAGACGCTGTGCGGGTCCTCGCCCACCGCGGCCCGGATCAGCCGCCCCAGCCTCTTGCCCACCACCGCGGGATCCGCGGGTGGCTCGCTGCCGGTCAGGCCCGATCTCCGACCGGTCGATGACCGCGTGACAGCCCAGCGCCGTCGCCTGCCGCGCCTTCTCCTCGCTGCTGACCACTCCCACGGCGATCCCTCCGCCGTTGCGGACGAACTGTGTCGCGTAAGCGCCCAGACCGCCCGCCGCCCCCAGATCAGCACCACGTCGCCCTGTGTCATCCGGGCCCTGCGGTCACTGACGAGACGGCCTGGCCAACGACCGGAGTGCGCCGGGCTCAGGAGGGCCGAACCGCCAGCGCGTCCAGGGCTTCCAGCAGACCGGGCAGTTCCGTGCCGCGTCCCACCGTCAGTATCTCCCCCGGTATCTCGTCCAGCAGCAGGAAGGCGATGTCGTCGGTCCTGGCCACCATGGACCAGCCGGGTCCGTCGGCACGGATCATCCTGGCGTCCCCGGAGGCGAAGGAGGAACGGACCCGCCCGGGCGGTGGCGGATTCTCGACATAGGCGTGCGCCTCGGTGAGAGCCCGCCGGACACCGGGGTGCGTACCGGAGGGGGCGTCGTCCGCGGCGGCACCGTCGCCCGCCGCGCTGTCCTCGTCCTTCTTGGCCTGCTCCGACTCGGGAGCCTCCTCGGTGCCGGTGCCGGCACCGGAAGCAACGTCCGCACCGGCACCACCCTCCGCACCGGCCCCGCCCGCGTCGGTACCGTTCCCACCGTCCGCCGGTGCGAAGGCGGTCTCGTCGTCGATCTGTTCGCGCCATACCGCCCACTGCAAGGCGATTGCGTCGGCGCCGAGGCGGCGCTGGGCCGGACCCCACACATCGGTGCCGGGCGGCGCCAGCGCCACCAGTTCCTCGCCGTCCGCCCCTGGGTCCGGCGCCGGGTCGTGCGGGGCCGCCACTCCTGGGGCGCTGACTGCCACGGCGAGCGGCCAGCCGGGCAGTGCACAGACCACCGTGCGGTCGTCGGGCGACAGGTCGTACTCCATGCCGCAGTCCCAGGACGCGATGGCCACGGCCACCAGAGACACGTCATCGACGACGACGGTCCACCTGGCCCCGTCGCCGTCCTGGCCCATCACCAGACCGTAGCCGTCGGCGTACGGTTCGAGGCCGAGCGCCGTACACGCCGCCGGGTAGTCGTCGCCGAGAACGCTCGGGAACTGCGCAGGGGTCAGCAGGACCGCAGTCAGCACATACAGTGCGTCGTCGTCGGCGACTGTGTTGTCCGTCCCGGTCACTGCACCCTCCTCATCATCCGTCATGGTTTTCCGTCGGCGCACCTTAACCAGTGGGTAACCCGCTCGTCGAGGCCCTGACGAGGCAGAACACCAGGATCCGGTGCGCCGTGGACCTTTCGTTCACTCGTCGGCCAGGCCGAGCAGTGTGCGGGCCACCCCTTCAGGTGATTCGCCGCGCTCACGGGCGAGGGCGAGGACCGCCCGCTGGGCCAGTTCTCCGACGCCGAAGGAGAGCGCCTCCGGAGACACCCATCCGCTCGCCTCGTCCATCCGGTCCTGGTCGTCCTCCACCGATGCCGCGACGAACGTGGCCGCCGCGTCGAACAGGTTGTGCTGCCGCCGCTCCGGGGCCGTCGTGGGAGACCCGGGCCGGACGCCCTTGCGGCCGGGGGTCACGGCTCTGCGGAGTATGCCGAACATGTCGGTCATGGGGACCGCCCTTCCTTCAATGTGTGCGTGCGGCACGGACGTCGTGAGCACGTGAGGGTACGTTGCTGTCCCTGTCGGGCATGCGTACTCACGGTCCTGCCCGCGGACATAGGGTTGGACACTCGACCTGTACAAGAGGGGGCGGTGCGGTGAAGCGTTTCGACCGGCTGAAGGAAATCCAACGCCTCGATCCGGAGCGCGACTTCCTGGAGATCTACCGCCGCACCGCCACGTACGAATTCCCCTGGGACATGACCCGCGCCCTCGAACTCGCCCTGTACCGGACCTACGCCGTGCCGAGTATCGGCCGGCTCCTGGCCGAAACAGCCGAGCTGACGGAGCGTTCGCAGAAGAGGTATGACGACACGGCACTGCTGCTGGACGCCGTGGTCGAGCACGGCTTCGACAGTGACCCGGGGCGCACGGCGATCCGCCGGATCAACGCGATGCACCGCAGCTACGAGATCAGCAACGACGACATGCGCTATGTGCTGTGCACCTTCGTCGTCACCCCGAAGCGGTGGCTCGACTCCTACGGCTGGCGCCGGCTGTCCGGGCACGAGCTGCGCGCCTGTGCCGCCTACTACCGGACCCTGGGCGCCCACATGGGCATCAAGGACCTGCCGCGGACGTACGAGGAGTTCGAACGGACCCTCGACGACTACGAGAACGAGCATTTCGGCTGGGACGAAGGAGCGCGCGCGGTATCGGACGCCACGCTGGCGCTGATGGCCTCGTGGTACCCGCGCCCCCTTGCACGGGTCGCACGCGGCGCGAGTCTCGCGCTCCTCGATGACTCGCTCCTGCGGGCCTTCCGTTACGAGCGTCCCGGTTCCGTGGCGCGGGGCCTCACCCGGGGTGCCCTGCGGCTGAGGGCTCGCGCGGTGCGTCTGCTGCCGCCCCGCCGTACCCCGCACTACGCCCGCCAGAATCCCGAGATCAAGGGGTACCCGGGTGGCTACGAGGTGGCGGCACTCGGCACCTGCCCCACACCCGGCACGAGCGGCTGCCCGGTCCGCCACCTCGGGCTCCCGGACGCTCCTGCCGAGTGAGAGGGCCGCGAGGCCCGGTGCGCGAGGCGGCGCGAGGTATCAGTCCGTCCGTTCGGCGAGGGTGAGGAAGCGGGCCGCCTCGTCGATGTACCTGTCCAGCCGCCAGCCCGAACGGTCCAGCAGCGGGCGGAGGTTGGCCTCCGCCCGCAGATCGTCGCCGGTGAGCGTGCGGCCGTGCCGCGCGGCCAGTGCCGCCCTGCCGATGGGATGGAAGAGCGCAAGCCGTCCGCCGGGCCGCACCACCCGGGCCAGTTCCGCCAGGTCAGGACCCGGCTGTGAGAGATGCGAGATCAGCCCGGCCGCGAACACCGCGTCGACAGCCCGCGCCCGCAGCGGCAGCCGGGCCGCGTCCGCCTGGATCAGCAGCCCACTGCGGTCACGGCCCGCGCGTACCGCCGAATCCAGCATGGCAGCGGTGAGATCGGCGCCCAGCACCGTGCCGCCGGGACCGACCGCCGCCCGCAGGGCGGGCAGCGCCCGTCCCGTACCGCATCCCGCGTCGAGCACGCAGTCGCCCGCGTGCAGTCCGAGGGCGGAGACGGCCGCGTCGAAGGCCGGACCGTCGTCGGGAAAGCGGGTGTCCCAGTCCGCGGCACGGGCGGTGAAGAACTCCTGGACATGTGTGTGGTCATCGGCCATGCGGACATGATCGCGCAAGGACGCCTCGAACGAAACGACATGGAGCAGGGTGCATGTTCGACCACGGCGCGATCGTTCGGGAACGTCTCTCTGTCATATTCCAGCAGCTTTCGAAGCGTGCCCGGGATGCGTCCTCACCGCGACTAGCGTCCCCGAGTCATGGGACACCTGGACCACGCCACCTTCGGCTGGCTGACACCTCTGCTGTCGTACGCGATGGCCTGCATCGGCTCCGCACTCGGCCTGAGCTGCACCGTGCGTGCGCTGGAGACGACCGGGCGCTCGCGCCGCAACTGGCTGATCACGGCCGCATCAGCCATCGGCTCGGGCATCTGGACCATGCATTTCGTCGCGATGCTCGGCTTCGGCGTGTACGGGACCGACATCCGCTACGACGCACCGCTGACCTTCCTCAGCCTGCTCGGCGCCATGGTGGTGGTCGGCGGAGGCGTCTTCGCCGTCGGCCACAGCCCCGACCGGACCGGAGCGCTGCTGGTCGGCGGTCTGGCCACGGGGCTCGGCGTCGCCAGCATGCACTACCTCGGCATGTCGGCTCTCCGGCTGCACGGAACCATCCACTACGACCCGCTGCGGGTCGTCCTCTCCGTCGTCATCGCGGTGATCGCCGCGACGGCGGCTCTGTGGGCGGCGCTCAACATCAAGTCCCCACGGGCCGTGGCACTTGCCTCGCTCGTGATGGGCGCGGCGGTCAGCAGCATGCACTACACCGGGATGCTCGCCGTGACAGTACGGGTGACGCCCTCGGGAAGCGCGCTCCACGGGGCCACCGCCATGCAGTTCATCTTCCCGCTCGCCGTCGGCCTCGGCTCGTACCTCTTTCTGACCTCGGCCTTCGTCGCCCTCTCGCCGACGGCCAGGGAACGCGCCGCCTACGTCTTCGCCGAGCGTGCGAGAACTGCGGAGCCCGCAGCCGCACCCGCCCGGCGGGGCCCGGACATCCGTGCACGTCGGGCCGTCCGCAGCCCGGACACCACACCCGCAGGCACTCCCTGACCCACGGTCCGGCCCGCCGAAGACAGCGTCACACCCAGCTCATATCCGGAACGAGGAGGCCATGCGCCCACCCCGCACGACCGACGCCCGGCCCGGCACCCCGCCGTCGCCCGCCCGAGGGCGCCGCGCGCACGCCGGACCGCCGGCCGACGAGAGCATCGGCCACGACGGGCCGCCGTCGGCCGCCGGTACGTCCGTGCCGCACGGACGCCGGACGCTGCGCCCCAGGACGGTCCGCGCGAAGATCATCTCGCTCCTCACGGTGCCGGTCGTCTCACTGCTCGCCCTGTGGGGATTCGCCACCGTGTCGACGGCCCAGGACGTGGCAGGACTGCGCCAGTTGCAGCGGGTCGACGAGGAGGTCAGGGCCCCGGTGGCGGCCGCGATCGCCGCTCTCCAGAACGAACGCGGAGCAGCCGTGCTGCGAGCGGCGGACCCGAGCAGGGCGCACACCGGCGCCCTGGAGAAGCAGGTCGGGCGCACTGACAGGACACTCGCGGCCCTGCGGCTCGACGGCGGCCACACCCTTGCCGACACGGGCAGCCTGCCGGGCGGCGTGGCCGGGCGCCTAGACCGTTTCCTGGGCCTCGCCGAGCACCTTCGCGCCGGAGCGGAGAAGGACGGCGGAAGCAACGGAGCAGCCGTGTACGAGCGGTACACGGAGACTCTCACCGCCGCGTTCGCGGTCTCAGGTGCCCTCACCGGCATCCAGGACGGCTCTCTCGGCTCCGACGCCCGCGTCCTGTTCGAACTCGCCCGTGCCGACGAGATGCTGGCCCGCGAGGACGCCCTGCTGACCGCGGCCGGACGCACCGGCACCCTGAAGGGCCGGCCGCTGCAGCTGTTCACCGGAGCGGTAGCCACCCGGCGCAGCCTCACCGAGACCGCGGGCGCCGATCTGCCCGCCGCCGAACGTGCCGCCTGGAGCGACTTCACCGCCCGGCCCGCCTACCGCTCGGTCCAGGCAGCCGAGGACAGGGTGCTCGCCGCCGCACCCGGCCAGGCGGCGGCCCGGGCCGTCCCCGCCGGTGACTGGCAGCGGGCCGCGGCCGGTGTGCGGAGCGAGCTGGGCAGCATCGGCGCCGGAGCCGGAGAACGCGCCGCCGACCGCGCCGACCCGCTCGCCCGTGGGCTGCTCAGCCCGTCCGGGGCCGCCGTGATCTTCGGCTGTGCGGCCGTCGCCGCCTCCCTCGTGATCTCCGTACGGATCGGGCGCGGGCTCGTCACCGAACTCGTCAGCCTTCGCAACGGTGCGCTGGAGATCGCCCGGCGCAAACTGCCCCTGGCGATGCAGCGGCTGCGCGCGGGCGAGGAGCTCGACATCGGCGCCGAGGCCCCGCCGGGCCCCGTCTGGCACGACGAGATCGGTCAGGTCGGCGAGGCTCTCGGCACCGTCCACCGGGCAGCCCTGGAAGCCGCCGTCGAACGGGCCGAACTCGCGGACGGGATCTCCGGTGTCTTCGTCAACCTCGCCCGCCGCAGCCAGGTGCTGGTC
Organism: Streptomyces sp. NPDC058221; assembly: GCF_042882365.1. Lineage (NCBI taxonomy): Bacteria > Bacillati > Actinomycetota > Actinomycetes > Kitasatosporales > Streptomycetaceae > Streptomyces > Streptomyces sp. NPDC058221. The sequence continues at coordinate 6,380 of NZ_JBHVWF010000010.1, forward strand.
CACCGTCAGCTCAACCTCCTGGACAGCATGGAGCGCAGGGCCGACGACCCGGACGAGCTCAGTGACCTCTTCCGGCTCGACCACCTCACCACCCGGATGCGCAGGCACGCCGAGAGCCTGATCATTCTGTCGGGCGCCGCCCCCGGACGGGCCTGGCGCATGCCGGTGTCCCTGACCGACGTCGTACGGGCCGCGGTCTCCGAGGTCGAGGACTACACGAGGGTGGAGGTCCGCCGGCTGCCGGACGGTGCTGTGAAGGGCACGGCAGTCGCCGACCTCACCCATCTGCTCGCCGAACTGGTGGAGAACGCCGCGCAGTTCTCCCCGCCGCACACCAAGGTGCACATCACCGGCGAACCCGTCGGCAACGGCTACGCGCTGGAGATCGAGGACCGCGGACTGGGTATGGGCCCCGAGCTCCTCGGCGAGGCCAACCGGCGCATGGAGCAGGCCGAGGCGCTCGACCTCTTCGACAGCGACCGGCTCGGCCTGTTCGTCGTCGGCCGGCTCGCCGCGCGCCACCGGATCAAGGTGCGGTTGCGCACCTCGCCGTACGGCGGGACGACAGCCGTCGTCCTGCTGCCGACGGCTGTGCTGCAGGATGCGCTGCCGACGGCCGGTGCGCAGGGGGCACCGCGAAGCGCCTCGGCCGACCGCCGGGACGCGCAGGAAGGAACCCCTTTCGGCGCCGCCTCCGGGCCCCGTCCGGCACGGGCCGGGACCACGGCCTTTCCGGTGCCCGTCACCGTCCCCGCCCTGGAATCGTCCGCCGGCCCCGAGGCCGGGGTGACCGAGTTGCGGCAGCGCCCCCGTAAGGCAGACGTGCGGGGCGACGACGAGGCCCTGCCGCGCCGGGTGCGGCAGGCCAGTCTCGTTCCGCAGCTACGGGAGGTACCGAGGCCGGGGCCGCCCGCAACGGCAGGCCGGGCCGAAGATATATCCGCGGGCCGCACGCCCGAACAGGTCCGGGACCGGATGACCGCCTACCGGGCCGGCTGGGTGCGCGGCAGCGGCTCCTCCCGCACCGTGCCGGACACATCGGCGCCCCGCCAGGACACCGACCCCTGCCCGCCAACCGAAGGAGATCCCGCATGACCGCTCACGAGAGGACCGGGGTGCGTGGCCGTTCCGGCGAACTGGACTGGCTGCTGGACGATCTGGTGGCGCGCGCCGGCGAAGTGCGGCACGCGGTCGTGCTGTCCGGCGACGGGCTCGCGGTGGGGGCGTCCAGCACGCTGAGCCGCGAGGACGCCGAACACCTGGCCGCGGTCGCGTCCGGATTCCACAGCCTCGCGAAGGGCGCCGGACGGCACTTCCGGGCCGGAGACGTACGCCGGACGATGGTCGAGATGGACGAGGGGTTCCTGTTTGTCGCGGCCGCGGGGGAGGGGTCCTGCCTCGCCGTGTTCAGCACGTCGTCGGCCGATATCGGCCTGGTCGCCTACGAGATGGCCCGGCTCGTCAACCGGGTGGGTGAGCACCTGCGCACCCCTGCCCGGTTCGCCGGACACCCGTCGACAGCCGGCTGAGGGGGCTGGGACACCGTGTCCGCCACCGACGAGGGCCGGGAGTACGTCCAGGGTGCCCCCGGCCTGTACGAACTGTCCGGCAGCCAGTGGTACGACACCGACGCGGGCCCGCTCGTCCGCCCGTACGCCATGACCGGCGGCCGGACGGAACCGGGCTCAGGTGGCGCGCACTTCGACCTGATCGCGCTCGTCACTCCTGACGACACCGCGTCGGGCGGCTCGCAGGACGCGCTGCTCGGACCCGAACACCGGATCCTGCTGACTCTCTGCCGGAACGGGACCCAGTCGGTCGCGGAGCTCTCCGCCGACGCCGATCTGCCGGTCGGTGTCGTACGGGTGCTCCTCGGCGACCTGCTCGAATCCGGCTACGTGCGGGTCAGCCGGCCCGTGCCGCCTGCGGAGCTGCCCGACGAACGTGTCATCCGCGAGGTGATCACCGGCCTCCGTGCACTCTGAGCGCCGGGCACCTGGCGCGCCCCTCGCTCAGGCCTGCCGTCCGCTCCTGCGCAATTGGGCCAGCTCGTCGTTCATGGCGTCCAGGAAGCGGACGACAACGGCCAGTTCGGCCTCGTCGAACTGGCTCCGAGCCGTCTCGGTGCTGTCCGCCAGCGGCATGAAGAATTCTCGGGCCACCGCTTTCGCCGGGGCGGCGTAGTGCAGATGCACCACCCGGCGGTCACTGTTGTCCCGGACCCGCCGGATGTGCCCCGCGCGCTCCAGCCGGTCCAGACACGCCGTCACCGCCCCGGAGGTGAGGTCCAGCTGTTCCCGCAGTCTGCCCGGCGTCATGGCCGCGCCCGTTCCGGTGCGCTCGGCGTCGAGGATCGCGATGAGCGCCTGCACATCCGTGGGGTGCAGGCCCTGGGACTGTGCGAACTCATGGGTGATGCGATTGAACTCGCTGTTCATACGGCGCAGCAGTACAGCGAAGGACCGGAGCCCGGTGGGGCCGTCGTCCATGCCTCTGTCCGGGTCTCTGTCTGCGGTGCGCATGTCCCCAGAGTAATATCTCTCAGTCATTGAGATAATGAATGATTGAGAGAAAATGTTCGTGCGTCGACCTCCGAGGAAGCAATGAAGCCCGCACCGCGGCACCGCATCGTCCGCTGGCTGTTGCCCGTAGCACTGCTCGTCGTCTGGCTGGGCATCGGCGGGACGCTGGGCCCGTACGCCGGAAAGCTCGGCGAGGTGTCCACGAACGACCAGTCCGCGTTCCTGCCGCGCAGCGCCGAGTCGACGAAGGTGTCCGAAGCCCAGAAGGCGTTCCAGCGGTCCGGGACGGTACCCGCGATCGTCGTCTGGACCAGCAAGCACGGCGCGCTCCCGCCCGCCGCGCGGGCTGCGTCCGCCCGGGCACTCGCTTCCCTCGCCGGCGAGCCGGGAGTTGTCGGAAAACCGTCGCCCGCCCTCCCCTCCGAGGACGGCAAGGCGCTTTCCGGCGTCGTGCAACTGCGCTCCGACCTGGGGGACGCACTGCCGGGCACGCTCGATCGTGTACGGGCGGCAGCCGATTCGGTGCCGGGCACCACGGCCGGGATCGCCGGGCCGGCGGCCAGTCAGGCCGACCTGAAGGACGCCTTCGCGGGGATCGACGGGCTGCTGCTGGGCGTCGCACTCGCCGCCGTGCTCGTGATCCTGCTGCTCGTCTACCGAAGTCTGCTGCTGCCGTTCCTGATCATCATCAGCTCCGTCCTCGCGCTCGCCCTTGCCTGCGCGATCGTCTACGTCCTCGCGGACCACGACGTCGTGCGCGTCGACGGGCAGGTCCAGGGCATCCTGTCCATCCTGGTGATCGGCGCGGCCACCGACTACGCGCTGCTGCTCACCGCACGCTTCCGCGAGGAGCTCGCCCGGCACGGCGACCGCACCGCCGCGGCGACCGCCGCGCTGCGCCGCTCCTTCGGCGCCATCACCGCGAGCGCCGCGACCGTCGCCCTCGCTCTGCTGGCTCTGCTGCTGAGCGATCTGACGAACAACCGGGCGCTCGGCCCGGTGGGGGCCATCGGCATCGTCTGCGCGGTGCTGAGCACGCTGACCTTCCTGCCGGCGGTGCTGGTCCTGTGCGGCCGGGCCGCCTACTGGCCGGCGAAGCCGCGTCCGGCCGACGAGGCTTCGGGTGGCCACGGCATCTGGCGCCGGGTCGCGGCGCGCGTGGACCGCACCCCGCGCAGGGTCTGGATGTGCACCCTCCTCGTCCTCATCGCCTGCGCCGCGTTCGCACCCACCCTCACATCGCGGGGCGTACCGCTGGACGAGATCTTCGTGAACGACGCACCGTCCGTCTCCGCGCAGTCCACTTTGGGCAGGCACTTCCCGGGTGGTTCGGGCAACCCCGCCGTCGTCGTCGCGGACGCCGCCCGTGCCGGCGAGGTGACCGCCGCGGCCGAGGGGACGCGGGGTGTGGCATCCGCGGCACCCGTCACGGCTTCCGGACGGCCGGGCGGCGGCGCACCCGTCGTGGTGGACGGCCGTGTGCGCATCGACGCGACGCTGAAGGACGCCGCCGACAGCGATGCCGCCAAGGCCACGGTCCAGCGCCTGCGCGCCGCCGTGCACGCGGTTCCGGGTGCCGACGCGCTGGTCGGCGGTTACACGGCGCAGCAGTACGACACCCAGCAGACGGCCGAACGGGACCGGGGCATCATCGTGCCGGTGGTGCTCGTGATCATCCTGGTGATCCTGATGGGCCTGCTGCGGTCCGTGCTGATCCCGGTCCTGCTGGTGGCGACCGTGGGCCTCAACTTCCTCGCGACCCTGGGCATCTCGGCGCTGGTGTTCAAGCACGCCTTCGGGTTCAGCGGTACGGATGCCTCGGTTCCGCTGTACGGATTCGTCTTCCTGGTGGCCCTGGGGGTCGACTACAACATCTTCCTGATGTCACGTGTCCGGGAGGAGGCCCTGGTGCACGGGGCCCGGCAGGGCGTACTGCGGGGTCTGGTCAGCACGGGTGGAGTGATCACCTCGGCCGGGGTGGTGCTGGCCGCCACGTTCGCCGCGCTGATCGTCATTCCCCTGGCCTTCCTCGCGCAGATCGCCTTCATCGTGGCCTTCGGAGTGCTCCTGGACACTCTGGTGGTGCGTTCACTGCTTGCTCCCGCACTGGTGGTGGACATCGGGCCGAAGGCCTGGTGGCCGGGTGCGATCAGCCGTGAGGGCGCGAAGGTGCCGGAAGCGGCCGGGGGCCGGTGAAACGGGACGGGCCCCGGTCCGCACCCGTACGACGGGGTGCGGACCGGGACCCGCGCGTGCCCGGTTCACCGAACCGAGCGGTCAGACGTTGACGCCGTAGTCGGACGCGATGCCCGCCAGGCCGGAGGCGTACCCCTGGCCGACCGCGCGGAACTTCCACTCCGCGCCGTGCCGGTAGAGCTCGCCGAACACCATGGCCGTTTCGGTCGACGCGTCCTCGCTCAGGTCGTAGCGGGCGAGCTCAACCCCGTTGGCCCGGTTCACGACGCGGATGAACGCGTTGCGCACCTGGCCGAAACTCTGCCCCCGGCTCTGCGCGTCATGGATGGAGACCGGGAAGACGATCTTCGCGACATCCGCCGGGACGCCCGACAGGTCCACGTTGATGGACTCGTCGTCGCCCTCGCCCTCGCCGGTCAGATTGTCTCCGGTGTGCTGGACGGAACCGTCCGGGCTGTTCAGGTTGTTGTAGAAGACGAAGTGGAGGTCGGAGACGACCTTGCCGCTCTCCGAGCACAGCAGCGCGCTGGCGTCGAGGTCGTGATCGGCGCCCGTCGTCGTCCGTACGTCCCAGCCCAGGCCGACCGTCACCGCGGTCAGGCCGGGTGCCTCCTTCGACAAGGAGACGTTGCCGCCCTTGGCCAGGGTCACACCCATGTACTTCCTCCAATGATCCAGTGATCCGTTGATCAGCACTTCTTCGGCCGTCACCGTGTAGAACGACGGCCCTTCCCCTGCGGTTCCCTGATTGCGCAAGCCGTGAAGTGGCGAGACGGCAGGAACCTTCCGCCGTGTCCCCCCACTCTCACTTGGGGGGAGCCTCCTGAGGGAGAGTCTCTTCCTTCATGGCCTTCGTCTCACTCTTCAGGATCCGCATGGATTTGCCCAGGGCGCGGGCGGTGTCCGGCAATTTCTTCGAGCCGAACAGCACCAGCACGACGATCGCGACGATCAGCAGGTGCCAGGGTTCGAGGCCGTTGCGCAGCATGCGCTTCACGCCCTTTCTTCGGGTGTCTTCCGGTCAATGTTTCCGGCAGGCGTTTGTGGACAGTGGATCGGACCGACGATGGACGGGCCCGGTGATCCATCCGGACACCAACACTTGCTACATTGCGCAACTGTACAACCATGCGGGTGCGGTGCGGTTCCGCCTCCATGGAAGCCGGACGAACGGGGTGGCCAATGACAGGCAGTCACAAGGGGGCAGCGGCAGGAGGGCGGAGGAGCCGTCTGCGACGGACGGCCCTTTTCGGGCTCTCCTTCCTCGTGCTGCTGGTCGCCGGAGTCGGCTGGGGGTACCTCAAACTGACCGGCAGCATCGACACGTTCAGTGCCGACGGTGTGTCCGGGGACCGGCCGCCCGACACGTCCGAAGGGCAGAACGTCCTCGTCATCGGTTCGGACTCACGATCGGGCGCCAACAGCGGGCTCGGCGGTGGCACGGGCGAGGTCGGGCGCTCCGACACCGCGTTCCTGCTCCACGTCTACGCCGACCACAAGCACGCCGTCGCCGTGTCCGTCCCCCGCGACACACTGGTCGACATCCCGGCCTGCAAGGAGCCCGACGGCAACTGGACAGCCCCGCAGCACAACGTCATCTTCAACGGGGCGTTCTCGGTGGGGGAGACGGCCGAGGGCAATCCCGCCTGCACCCAGAACACGGTCGAGCACCTCACCGGTCTGCGTGTCGACCACACCATCGTGGTCGACTTCGCCGGCTTCTCCGCGCTGACCTCGGCCGTCGGCGGCGTGCCCGTCTGCCTGCCGCAGGACATCTACCAGCGCGATCTCAACCCCAAGCGGGCCACCAAGGGATCCCGGGTCTTCGCCAAGGGGCCGCAGTCGGTCTCGGGACAGCGGGCCCTCGACTACGTACGGATCCGGCACGGCATCGGCGACGGCTCCGACATAGGACGCATCAAACGCCAGCAGGCCTTCGTCGGCTCCCTCGTGAAGAAGGTCAAGTCCCGCGGTCTGAACCCCACCACGCTGCTTCCGCTCGCCAACGCCGCGACCGACGCGATGACCGTGGACCCGGGTCTCGGATCGGCCGACCGGCTGCTGTCGTTCGCCATGTCGATGAAGAACATCGACCTGCACAACACGAAGTTCATCACCGTGCCCTGGCGCTACGAGGGCGCCCGGGTCGCGATCGTGGAGCCGGACGCCGACGCGCTGTGGGCGTCCCTGAAGGCCGACCGCACACTCGACGGCCAGAACGCCGCAGGCAAGGCGGACAGCAACGGATCGGCCGCGCCCAAGGGCAGGGTGTCGGCCTCTCCCACCGCTGCGGTCTCCGGCGCGGGCATCGACGTGGCCGTCTACAACGGCACCACGGTGACGGGACTCGCCGCGGACGCGGCACGGACCCTGCGCTCACACGGCTTCACCGTCACCGGCACGGCCACCGCGAACTCCCAGGACCAGAAGGGGACCCTCGTCACCTACGGGCCGGGCCTGCGCGACAAGGCGGCGACCACGGCCCGGCTCTTCCCGGGAGCACGGTCCACGGAGTCGGCCGAGGCCGGAATCCAGGTGATCGTCGGCAGTGACTACGCCGACAACCCCTCGGCCGCTCCGGCGGAACCGACGCCCGACGCCGTACCCTCCGACGTTGCCGACGAGGCCCGCTCGGCCGACGACGACCCGTGCAGCGACCTCTCGTACGGCTGAGCCGGCAACGGAGAGTTCAGGCCGGCGCCCCGGCCGTCCGCAGCTGCAACGAGGGATTGGCGGGTGGGGCGAACCCGAACGACTCGTAGAGACCGGCCCCGTCCCCTGTGGCGTTGAGATTGACCACCGTCACGCGTGTCTCCAGCTCGAACCAGGTCAGCAGCGCGTCGAGGCAGGCGCGGGCATGTCCGAGGCGGCGCCGCCTCGGATCGGCGCTCACGTTGGACACGTGCCCGTGGAGCCCGCTCGGGTTGGCCGGACTCGGCGCATGCGCGTCGCAGGCCCCGACCGCGCACGCCACCACGCCAAGGCAGGGGTCCTCGACCAGGAACGCGGCGAACTCGTCGGCCCGCGGCATCCGCTCGGTGAACCACTGCGCCGAGGCGGCCCGCCATGGGGCGTGCTCGTCACCGGTGTCCATCCCCATGGCGGACAGCATCAGCGCACGCAACCGCACCAGCGCCGGAACGTCGTCGAGGGTGGCCCGGCGCACCCGCACCGGCCCGCTCCGAGCCGCCTCCTCGTGGTCGGTGCTCGCCGTGTTCATGAGAGTCCCCGTTTCCGGTCGTAGCGGTTGCGCGCCGCTGCGAGGCCGCAGGCGTACAGCGCGAGGACGCTGGCGAGCAACAGGTAGTAGAGCGGCGGCAGCGCGCTCATCCCCAGCGGCGGGCCCAGCGGGGTGAGCGGCAGCAGCACCCCGACGACCGCCAGTCCGGCCGCCGCCGCCCGCAGAGGTCCTCCAGTACGGCCCTCCGCGGTCCGCCGGCCGGTACGCAGAAGCAGCATCACCAGGGCCTGGGTGAGGAGGTTCTCGGTGAACCACCCGGAGTGGAAGGCCGCCTGGCCGTCCGCCCGGGAATCGTGCAGCGCAAGGGCGAGCACGGCGAAGGTCGCCAGGTCGGCTGCGGCGTTCAGCAGCCCGAATCCGGTGATGAAGCGCAGGAAGTCCCGCGGGCGCAGCACCGTCGGCCTTATCAGTACCGAGGACGCGGGACGGTCGAAGGCGAACGCGAGCTGCACCGCGTCGAAACAGAGGTTCTGGACCAGGACCTGTGCCGGAAGCATCGGCAGGAACGGCAGCAGGAGACCCGCGGCCAGCATCGCGATCACGTTTCCGAGATTCGACGACAGCGTGATGCGCAGATACGTGGCGATGTTGCCGCTGCTGCGCCGGCCCGCGGTGATCGCGTGGTCGATGGCACCGAGATCCTTCTCGGCGAGGACGACGTCCGCGGTCTCCCGCGCCACGTCGACCGCGTTGCGCGGGCAGATGCCCACATCCGCGGCGTGCAGGGCCGGCAGGTCGTTGACACCGTCGCCGAGGAACCCGGTGGTGTGCCCGGAGGCGCGAAGCGCGGCGACGATCCGGGCCTTGTGCCCGGGAGTGCAGCGTGCGAACACCGTGGCCCGGTCGGCCACGCGGGCCAGCTCAGCCTCGGGCAGCGCGTCGACCTCATCGGCGGTGACGACCTGCCCCGGATCCAGCCCGAGGTCCCGGCAGGCGCGGGCCGCCGTGCCCGGGTGGTCCCCGGTGAGGACCTTCACGGCGACACCCCGGCGTGCCAGTACGTCCAGCGCGTCGGCGGCGCTCGGCGTCAACGCGTCACGCAGGGCCACGAAGCCGAGAAAGGCCAGACCGTGTTCGTCCGCCGGCGCGTACGTACCGAGCCGGGCCGGCCGCTCGGTACGGGCCACGGCGAGCAGTCGCAGCCCTCCGGCGGCCTCGCGCTCCGCCACGCCCTCCAGCCGCTCCCGCTCCTCCGGGGCCAGCACGCACCGCTCCAGAACGGCCTCCACCGCCCCCTTGGTGACCAGCACATGGGTGCCGAACCCGCCGGGAAGCCGGACAACGGCAGTGGAGAGGCGCCGTACAGGGTCGAAAGGCAGCGCCGCCACCGCGTCGTACGCCCCGACAGCGGTCCGAGCTGTCCCGCTGCCGGCGCCGGGCAGCGGGATCTCCTGCCCCTCCCAGCCGCCCAGCACCGCCTCGTCCAGGGCGTCGGGCGCGGGCAGGTCGGCGAGCTGAAGCGTCCACAGCGCATTCACGGCCGCCCAGTGCAGCACCTGTGGATCGGGATTCCCGGCCGCGTCGAGCGAGCGGTCCACGACCGGCCGGTCCTGGGTGAGGGTGCCCGTCTTGTCGAGGCAGAGCACATCGATCGCGCCCAGGTCGTGCAGTGCGGGCAGCCGTTTGACGATCACCCCGCTGGTACGCGCGAGCTGGGACGCGCCCCGGGCCAGCGCCGTGGTGACGATGACCGGCAGCATCTCGGGCGTCAGCCCCACCGCCACCGCGACGGCGAACGGCAGGGTCTCCAGTCCCCGCCCGCGCAGCGCGGCGTTGGCCATCAGGACCAGCGGCGGCGTGAGCAGCATGAACCGGATCAGGGTCCAGGAAATCCCCTGCACCGACCGGTCGAACGCGCTCGCACCCCGTCGGTGCGCCGACCGGTCGTACGCGGCGGCGAACCGGGTGTCCCCGCCGGTCGCGACCACCACCGCCGTGCCGCTGCCGGACGCCACACTGCTGCCCTGGAAACACAGCTGGCGCTGGGCGAACAACCCCGCCCCGCCGTCGGACACGCTGCGCAGGCGGGCCGTGCCGCCCGGCGGCGGTCCGGCGTCGACAGGATGCTTTCCGACGGGCGCGGACTCCCCGGTGAGGGCGGACTGGTGCACGGTGAGGCCACTCGCACGCAGCAGCTGCACGTCGGCGGGTACGAGGTCGCCCGGACCGATCCTGATCACGTCACCGGGCACCAGCTCGTCGACCGGGACGTCGCGGGCCTCCGGGACGGCGGCGGGGCCGATTCGGCGCAGCACCGTCGCGGTCGTCGCCACCAGCTCGCGCAGCGCGGCCGTCGCCCGGTCGGCCCGGTGCTCCTCCGCGGACCGCAGCACACAGCTGACGACCACGAGCACCAGCGTCACGGACGCCGTGCCCCACGCGTTCACCGCGGCGGAGACCAGCCCGAGGCAGAGCAGTACGGAGGTGAAGGGATCCCGCAGGGTGCGCAGGAAGCGCAGCGGCCAGGGGACCGGACGCCAGGCGGGCAGGATGTTCTCCCCGAACCGGGTGAGCCGCTCCTCCGCCTCCGTCTCCAGCAGCCCCCTCGGCCCGCTGTCCAGTGAACGCAGGACCTGCAGCGAGGTCGGCGCGGCGGGCGGCTGCGCGGTGGTTCCGGGGCCGGCCGTGGTTCCGGGCAGCGGCACGACAACGGCCGGTCGGTCGCCGTTCCCTGCCGCGGCAGCGTTCTCAGGCACCGAGCTCATGAAGCCGTACGGGTTGAGCGGCCGGGTACCCGGCCCGCTCCGAGAGCTGGCCGACCATGAGCCGCACGACCGTCACCACATCGGGATCGTCGACCAGGTACACCTGGCGGCGGCCCTCGCGCCGGGAGCGGACGAGACCGGCCAGTTTCAGCTTCGTCAGATGCTGGCTCACCGACGGCAGCGTGCCGCCCACCCGCTCCGCGAGGCCCGTCACATCGCTCTCGCCCTGGGCCAGCGCCCACACGATGTGCAGCCGGGCGGGCGTAGCCAGCAGACCGAAGGCCGCAGCCGCCTGGGCCAGTACCTCCGCTGGCGGATCCTGGAAACCGCCGCCGGCACCTGTCGACACTCTTGTACTCCCGTCCGCGTGGGCCGACTCCTCGCACCCGAGGGGACCAGTGTAGGCGCCGGACGCAGAGCTTCCGGGGCCGAGCCGTCGCCGGCCAGGATCCATCGTAGAGCTGACAATCGCACCGGATTGTGGGCTGTTCCGGTCAATGGGCGGCTTGAAACAGTCACATCTCCACGATAGTGATCCCGGCACACGGGCGGAGTCCCTGTTTGCCATGCTGTCGCCGTACGCCTGCCGATGTTTCACTGAATCCGAGACTCCACAAGATCGCTCCGACCTGGGCATTCGACATCTTGGGACTCACTGGTGAGAGAAGCTACCGATGCCTTCCGAGCACGCTGACAGCACCAACGAGGAGATCACGGAGGCCACGGAGGGCGCCGGGGCGGACCCGCAGGCCGACGTCATGGCCCTCAAGATCCTGGTCGCCGGCGGGTTCGGGGTGGGCAAGACCACGCTGGTCGGCGCGGTGAGCGAGATCCGTCCGCTGCGGACGGAGGAACTCCTCAGCGAGGCCGGACAGTCCGTCGACAACACCGACGGTGTCGCGCGGAAGACGACGACGACCGTCGCCATGGACTTCGGGCGTATCACCATCAGGTCGGGACTCTCGCTGTACCTGTTCGGAACGCCGGGACAGGACCGGTTCTGGTTCCTCTGGGACGAGCTGTCCCAAGGCGCCCTCGGGGCAGTCGTCCTGGCCGACACCCGGCGCCTGGAGGACTGCTTCCCGGCCGTCGACTACTTCGAGCACCGGCGGATCCCCTTCGTCGTGGCGGTCAACTGCTTCGCGGGGGCGCGTTCGTACGGCGAACAGGAGGTCTCACGCGCCCTCGACCTCGACCCGGGAACTCCCGTGGTGCTGTGCGACGCCCGCGACCGGGAGTCCGGCAAGGAGGTCCTGATCCGCATGGTCGAGCACGCCGGCCGGATGCACACGGCCCGGCTCCTCGACTCGGTGAGCTGACAGGCATGTCCTGATTCCGCCCTGTCCGAACCGTGGAGGGGTGCTTGCCCGTACGTGACCGGTGCGCAAGGCTTACGCGTAAGTGGGGCACGGGGAACGCATGAGCGGGGAGGAACAGGATGGCGCTGGACAGGGGACTCGACTGGCTGCTTGACGATCTCACCAGCCGGGTGGAGCACATACGACACGCCCTGGTGCTGTCGAACGACGGTCTGGTGACCGGAGCGAGCACGGGGCTGGCGCGCGAGGACGCGGAACACCTGGCGGCGGTGTCGTCCGGGCTGCACAGCCTCGCCCGTGGGTCGGGGCGGCACTTCCGCGCCGGAAGGGCCCGCCAGACCATGGTGGAGTTCGACGAGGCGCTGCTCTTCGTGACGGCCGCCGGGGACGGCAGCTGCCTGTGTGTGCTGAGCGCGGCCGAGGCCGACGTGGGCCAGGTGGCATACGAGATGACGCTGCTGGTCAACAAGGTCGGCGAACATCTCGGCGTGGCGGCGCGGCAGGACGGAAGCGACGGAATCAACCGGATCTGAGAAGCACCTCGTTCAGCACTGCCGCCCCCGGCCCGGGAGTTATCCACAGGCCGGGCGGCAGTCGGTCTCCCCGGGCTACTGTGGTCACAGAGAGTATTCGAGTCTCACGGGGGAGAATCGTCATGCCGGTGACGGATGCGGTACGTACGGACGGGGCCCACACGGTCGCGGTGAGCCGGGCAGCTGCGGAACTTGTCTTGAAGCGAGGGGAGTTCGAGCTGGCCGTACACCTGGGGATTGTCCGGGTGGAGGCGCAGAGCGGCGGCGGGCGGCCCAGGGTCCGCCAGGAGGAGATCGATCGGCTCAGGTCGGAGGACGGCTTCCCGGAAACCCTGCGGGAGCGGGTGCGCACGGTGGGGACGGCGGAGGGTGCGCGGCTGCTCGGAATCAGCCCGGTCCGTTTCACCCGGCTGGCGCGGGCGGGATGTGTCACGCCGGTGGCGTTCTATCTCAATCGCTACCGGGCGGTGGTGTGGCTCTATCTCGCCCAGGAGCTGTGCGGGCTTGCCGCCCGCTCGCCCGAACTGCTGGTGGGCAGGAGCCCGGCCTGGATGCGCGGCAGGCTGGATTCCGGCACGGACTGCCGACCGCGCAACTGGCGCTCACGCCGGATCGAAAGGCTGCTGAGCCTCACCGGGGATCCGTGGGCACGGGTGGCCATCGCGGCTGAGGCGCTGGACCCGGCGCAGCTGGCTGAGGTGGTCGACGACCCGTACGAGCGCGCCTACTTCGCGAAGGTCCGGCCCGAACCGGTCTTCGGGCAACGGGGGTCGTCGGCCGCGCGGGAGGAGATGGGGCGCCTGATGCTCGCCGACGACCCGGACGAGATCCTCTGGCGGCGGGTCAATCTCGTCATGGAGCTGGACGTCGCCCGTACGCATCGCCAGGCCCCGCGCCCCGGTGACGAATGGTGGCCGGACGTCGAGAACCCCGGCCGGTCACCGGTGCCGGCCGAATTGACGGAGCGGACCGGACGGACCGGGCATCGCGGACGGGCCGAACTGACCGGACGGACAGAACGGCATGAACGGACCGAGCTGACCGAGCTGACCGGGCCGACCAGGCAGACCGAGCTGATGGAGCCGGCTGAATTGGCCGGAAGGGCGGATCCGGCCGATCCCGCGGCGTGGGCCGAGTCGGCCGAGGCGTCCGCACCGGCGGAGCCGGCCGGGAGCGCTGAACCGGCCGCGCAGGAAGGCGCCCTCGGTCTGCTGACCCGGCTTCGGCTGCGCAGGGGGCGCGGCGGGAGCCGCCGCCCTCGGGGGCGGGGCATCGGCAGGGCATAAAGGCTCGCGATCCCACGCCGGTACGGGCAGTCTTTGCGCCATGTTGATCAGGGAAGCAACCACCGGGGACTGGCCGGCCATCTGGCCCTTCTTCCACGAAATCGTCGCCGCAGGCGAGACCTTCACCTACCCCCTCCACCTGGGAGAGGCCGATGCCAGGGACTGGTGGCTTCTCGAGGCGCCGAATCGCACGGTCGTCGCAGTCGCCGACGACGGGACGATTGTGGGCACGGCGAAGATGAACAACAACCACATGGGCAACGGCTCTCACATCGCGAGCGCCAGCTACATGGTCGATCCCCGGCACTCCGGACGCGGTGCGGGACGGGCCCTGTGCGAGTACACGATCGACTGGGCCCGCGCGGCCGGGTTCCGGGCCATGCAGTTCAACGCCGTCGTGGAGACGAACGCCGCAGCCGTCGGGCTGTACCGCTCGCTCGGCTTCGAGGTCCTGGGAACGCTGCCCGAGGGCTTCAACCATCCGAAGCACGGGTTCGTGGGGCTGCACATCATGTACCGGCCGCTCTGACGACACCGGCAGGCAGGGCGGGCCGTCAGTACGATCCGATCGACACGGTCCGGTGCCATACGCTCACTTCGCGCCACGGCAGGGCCGGCCTTTACCGCCCGTTGGTGTCCGTCATGTCCCAACCAGCGATGATGTGCTGCCAGTTGTGACGTCGAATGGGTTGTGGGGCGGGTGCACATACGGGGGACGGGGGCAGTACTGTGCGCCCCACCGCCATTCGGGCGATGAAACATTTTGCGGAGGAACAATCCATGACCATACCCAGGAGATCGCTGCGCGCCGCGGGAACCCTCGCTGCCGCTGCGGTTGTCGGCCTGACCGGCGCGGTCCTGACCGCCGGCCCGGCGGCAGCTCACACCCCCACCTGGGACGTGACCTGTACCGAAGTGAGCCTGCACCTGTCCGCGTACAACGGCAAGGTCACCAACCAGGTGACTGTCACCGTTGACGGGAAGGACCTGCTGCCGGCACAGAACTTCGGCACGGGGCTGGACAAGAAGCTCGACCTGCCCGAGCACGACAAGCCGCTGACGGTGCATCTGATCGTCAAGGCCGGCGACGGCGACCAGTACTCGAAGGACGACACCAAGCAGGCTCCGGTGTGCAAGGGCAACACGCCCACGCCCACCCCCACGCCGTCCGAGACGAAGCCGTCGGAGACGCCGACCACGGCGAAGCCGGCCCCGACCAACACGCCGAGCGAGACCGCTTCGTCGTCTGCGCCCGCCGCAGCCACGCCGAGCCCCAGCTCGCCGGATCTGGCCGAGACCGGTTCGTCGTCCTCCACTCCCATCATCGGTGGTGCGGCTGTTGCCGTGCTCCTGGCCGGTGGCGGCATCATGTGGTCCGTGCGCAAGCGTCGCACCGCCCAGCACTGACGTAGTCCGGCGGTCCGGGCGCATTGAGCGCCAGGAGTCCGGCCGAGGGGCGTGCCGCATCGCGTACGGCGAGGCGGTACGCCCCTCAACGCTGTCCGGGGGCCCTGCCCGGCCCGCCGGTGCTGTCTGCTCCGCCGGTCCTGTCCGCGGGACCGGCCGGCTCCGAGGTATCCCTGTGCACCGGAGCGGACGTGGGCGGCGTGGCCGGGCCGATCTCGCACCAGACGGCCTTCCCTTCGCCGCGAGGCTCGATGCCCCACCGGGTGGCGACCGCGTCCAGCAGCAGCAGGCCCCGTCCCGAGGTGGCCGTCTCACCCGGTGAGCGGCGTCTGGGCCATGCGCTGGACCGGTCCTGCACCGACAGCCGCACCCGCCGCACCGGTTCGGGCAGCACCTCCAGCGTGAGCACCGCTCCGCCCTCCGTGTGCAGCAGCACGTTCACCAGCAGTTCGCCGGTCACCAGCTCGGCGTCGTCCGCGAGTTCGGCCATGTCCCAGTCGGTCAGGGCCTGGCGGACGATCGTGCGTGCCTCGGAGAGCCCTTCCGGGTCGGCCTGGTGGATGTACTGATGCAGCCGGGGCGCGCGCGGCGAACCCGGGTCAGGGCTGCGGCGCAGTACCAGCAGTGCGACGTCGTCGCCCGAGCCCCAGCGCTCCCACAGCCGGTCCGACAGATGGTCGGCGAGCGCCTCGGCCCCGGCCGGGCCCGCGCTCACCTCATGGATGAGCGTGCTCACGCCGGCGTCGATGTCGGCGCCCGGTTCCTCGACCAGCCCGTCGGTGTACAGGACCAGCGTTTCGCCCGGGACGAGGTCGAGACGGGTCTCGGGGAACTCCTCGTCCCCGAAGTCGGTGGAGATGCCCAGCGGCATGCCTCCGCGTACCCGCGGGCTGCCGACCCGGCCGTCCATGTGACGGATCAACGGCCCGAAGTGGCCGGCCCGCACCACCCGCACGGTTCCGGTACCGAGGTCGACCTGAGCGTACGTGCAGGTGGCGAACCTGTCCGTGTCGAGCTCGGCGAGGAACCGGGACGCCCGGGCCAGTACCGTCGACGGCGGGTGCCCCTCACCGGCGTACGCACGAAGTGCGATCCGCAGCTGTCCCATGATCGCCGCTGCATGCGTGTCATGCCCCTGGACATCGCCCACCACGATGCCGAATCGGTCCTTCGGCAGCGCGATCACGTCGTACCAGTCGCCGCCGACCTGACGGCCGCTCCAGGCTGCGTGGTAACGGACGGCGATTTCGCCGCCCTCGATGTCATGGATCCGTCGGGGCAGCATGGTGGACTGCAGCCCGGTGGCGAATTCCCGCTCCTCGTCGAAGAGCGTGGCCCGCTGGAGGGACTGGGCGACGATGGCAGCCAGCCCCAGGCACAGATTGCGTTCGTCGGGGTTGAAGGCGGTGCGCTCACGGTAGAAGAGCGCCAGCCCGCCCAGCGACCGCGCCTGGGCCACGAGCGGCAGATAGGCGGCGGCCTGGAACTTCAGCTGACCCACATACGGTTCCAGCACCGGATAGCGCCGGGTGAGTGCACCCAGCGAGCTCACGAAACGTGGCCGGCCGCTGAGCACGGTGTCGGCCAGCGGAAACTTCCGGTCGAGCCGGCCCTGCCCCAGTTCGTCGATGACTTCCAAGGACTCGCCGCTCAGGGCGATGACATTGAGTGTGGAATTGTCCAGGAGTCCGAGCGCGAGCCCGTCGGCGCCGAGCCGTGCCAGCCCTCCCGGTCCGGTCAGTGCGGCCGTCACATCGTCCACGGTCACCGCCCGTGACAACGCACTTGTTGTGCGTTCAACTATGTCGGTCTGGCGTTGGCGGCGCTTTTCCAGTTCCAGCACGAAGGCCGAATGGGTGACTTCCGCCGTCGCGTCCCGCACCACCCCGATCACCCGGTGCGCCCGCCCGTCCGCGCTGCGCAGGATGCGTGCCTGGATGTGCGTCCACTGGTCGCCGCCCTCGTCGAGAGGTACCCGGAAATGGACGCTGTACGAGCTGCGTCCGCCCTTGACGGCCTCGTCGATCGCCACATCGAGACGGATCCGTTCCGAGGGCTCCAGCCGCTCCACCAGCGACTCCGGCCGTGAGTCGAAATGGGCCGGATCCAGGCCGAAGACCAGCAGACCTGCCTCGTCGATGTCCAGCGTCCCGGCATCGAGATCCCACTCGAAGCTGCCGGTACGGTTCATGGCAAGCCGCTCCGCCGTCCCGGTCTCGCCGGTGTGCGGCTTCTCGACCAACAGGCGGGGTCGGACGGGGATGATCGGTGGCCGGTCGTGATCGGTCATTCCTGCTCCGAAGATCGTCCGGCGGGGCTGCCGTGGTGTGTGACCCAATTGTCTGGCCGGTTCGGTCCGGCTGCCACAGCGGAATCCGTTCAGGACGGCGCCATGACCCCCGCAAGGCACCGTGACACCCCTCCCTGCCGACGCCGCGGTCACCGCCGCGCACAATGGCACCGGAAGGCCGTCCGTGACCGGCGGACGGCACGGCACAGGGGCTGACCGGAGCACACGTATGAACCACGAGGATCCCGTCCTGCTGCACACCGAGGGACGCATCCGTCACATCACGCTCAACCGGCCCCGGGCCCTGAACGCGCTGAACCACACCATGGTGCTGCGCGTCCAGGAGGTGCTCGACGCCGCGGAACGGGACGACTCCGTCACAGCCGTGCTGCTCACCGGAGCGGGGGAGCGTGGACTGTGCGCGGGCGGCGACATCCGCGCCATACGGGACGACGCCCTGTCCGGCAGCCCGGCCGCGCTGGACTTCTGGCGTGACGAGTACCGGCTCAACGCCGGTATCGCCCGGTTCCCCAAGCCCTACGTCGCGATCATGGACGGCATCGTGATGGGCGGCGGCGTCGGTGTCTCCGCCCACGGCTCGATCCGGATCGTCACGGAGCGTTCGCGGGTCGCGATGCCCGAGACGGGTATCGGATTCGTCCCGGACGTGGGCGGCACCTACCTGCTGGGCAGGGCGCCGGGCGAGCTCGGCACGCACCTGGCGCTCACCGGGGAAGCCGCCGGCGCGGCCGACGCGCTGCTGTGCGGGCTCGCCGACCACTTCGTGCCGTTCCGGGAACTGCCCGGCCTGATCGGAGCCCTGGACGTCTGCACCACGCCCGCGGAGGTCGTCGCCACGGCGGAGCGGTACGCCGAAGCGGCCCCCGGCGGTGAGCTGGCCGCCCGTCGCGACTGGATCGACGCCTGCTACAGCGCCGCCACCGTCGAGGAGATCGTCGAGCGCCTCGGCGACTGCGGTGTGCCCGCCGCGAAGGAGGCCGCCGCCACGATCCTGGCGAAGTCACCCACCGCGCTCAAGGTGACGCTCGAATCCGTCCGCAGGGCACGCCGCCTCGACGACCTGGAAGCAGTGCTCAACCAGGAGTACCGAGTCTCGTCCGCCGCCTTCACCCGGCCCGACCTCGTGGAGGGTGTACGCGCCCAGATCGTGGACAAGGACCGCAACCCGCGGTGGAACCCCGCCGGGCTCGCCGAGGTCACCGACGCCGACGTGGAGCGGTTCTTCGCCCCGCTCGGCGACGGCGAACTCGGCCTGGGTGCCCCGCCGGCCTCCTGAGGGACACCGCCTGCGTCAGAGGGCGTTGGGCCCGGTCACCGTACGGAACGGGAGACCCAGAAGGTCCGCCGCGGCCCGGAAGTCCTTGGCACGGTGACCGGTGCACAGCGTCCAGTGGTGCCCGATTCCCGTGGCGGACCAGGCATCGACCCATTCACCGGGATCGAAGCCGAAGTCGACCCGGGAGGTGGTGTTGCCGATCTCCAGCAGGGGACCGGGCACGACCTCGCCCTCGGACGCGATCAGAACGAAGGAGCCGTCGGCCTCCTGCCCCACACCGAAGGTGGTGACCGGCCCGTGGGTGACGTCGAACTCGACGCTGACCCCCCAGCCGCGCTTGCCGTGGTATACACCCAGGCCGCGCAGCAGGGGGTCCTTCGCGCTGATGGCCAGATGCGCGGGGCCGTCGTGACCCATCTCCACGACCCGGTCGCGGAAGTTGAGCGCCTGCAGTTCGGTGAACGAACCCCCGGCGCCCATGGTGTCGGCGATCAGCATCGCCAGGCTGGTGCGCAGCTCGTACTCACCGGCCATCGGCACCCCACGGGCGGTCAGGAGCGAGGCGCCGAGGATCATGCCCGCACCCAGCCGCTCGTGGATCTCGCCCTCCAGCCCCCGGTGGTAGTAGGCCAGGCTGTCCAGGGAGAAATCCTCCACAAGCCGGTCGAGACCGACCGATACACGGGCCGCCCAGGCGAGGTCGTCCTCGTCCACGGAACCGTCCAGAGTGAAGACCTCACGAGCCAGCGCGACCCGTTCGGCGGTCTCCCCGTCCGTCACGGCCGCGACCCTGACCCGCAGATCGTCGAACTCCAGGACCTCGACATGGCCGCCCAGCTGGGTGGAGACCAGCGTCATGTCGGTGGAGACGTCGAGCATGCCCGGGTACAGATGCCCCATCAGCCCGTGGCGCCCGTGACGCAGGGCGCCACGCACCCCGGCGGCCGAGATCCAGCGCCGGATCCTGCCCCAGGCGTTCTCGTCGCGCAGATGGCCCGAGACCGAGCGGAACG
Organism: Streptomyces sp. NPDC058221; assembly: GCF_042882365.1. Lineage (NCBI taxonomy): Bacteria > Bacillati > Actinomycetota > Actinomycetes > Kitasatosporales > Streptomycetaceae > Streptomyces > Streptomyces sp. NPDC058221. The sequence goes on from NZ_JBHVWF010000010.1 coordinate 26,189, forward strand.
GGATGCCGCTGCGCCGGAACACGTTCGCGACCTCCGGCAGCGGACACTGACCGCAGTACGCCAGCCACTCACCCGTGCCGGTGTTCGCGTGGTCCATGGCCTCGGTCGGCTGGAGGTCGATCACCAGCACGGGTGTGTGGGTGCGCTGGGCGACCGGCAGCACCATCGAGGCGGTGAGATACGTCGTCAGGAATGTCACCACCAGATCGCAGTCGGCCCGGCGCAGCTGCTCCGCGGCCCGGGCCGACTCCTGCGGGTCGGAGACGAACCCCGCGTCGACCACCTCGCAGCCCATGTCCTCGAACCGTGCGGTCACGAACCGGGCGGACTCCTGCAACTGTTCGAGAAGTCCGGGGAACTGCGGCCAGTACGCACCGAGCCCGCCCGAGACCAGACCCACCCGGGTCCGGCGGCGGGGCGTCCGCACAAGGGGGCTGCCGGGTTCGGCCGCGCGGTCGTCAGACATCAGGATTTCCTTTCCTCGTAAGCAATTTCCGGGTGCCGGCCGGCAAGGGGGGCAGGACCGGGCCGGGGAATCCGGCCCGCGTCTGTGTCCGCACGGCCCGGTCCCGGTCAGACATCCGCGGGGACGGGACCCGCGCCGATCCGGGCCTCCGCCCGGTCCCAGTCCCGCCCGTCGCCCCGCGGTTCGTAGTGCCGCAACTCCTGGGTACTGGCGACGAGCCGGCGCAGGCCGGCGAGGTCGCCCACCAGGCCGTGGGTGCGGGCCTGCAGCAGGATGTTGCCGAGCGCCGTGGCCTCGGCCGGCCCCGCCGTCACCGGTAGCCCGCTCGCATCGGCGGTCCACTGGCACAGCAGCTCGTTGCGGGAGCCGCCGCCGACCAGATGGATCCGGGTCGGCTCTCGGCCCGCCAGCTCGGCGGCCCGCCGCAGCGTCCTGCGATGGGCCAGCGCGAGGCTCTCCAGCACACATCGCACGTACCCGCCGCGAGTGCCCGGCGGAGTCTGTCCCGTCCGCCGCAGGTACGCGTCGATCCGGGACGGCATGTCACCCGGTGCGAGGAACGCCTCGTCATCGGGGTCGATGACCGCGGCGAACGGCCCTGCCGCGGCCGCGTCGGCCAGCAGCCCGGCCAGACCCAGGGCCGGCCCCTCGCGGTCCCACACCCGGCGGCACTCCTCCAGCAGCCACATGCCCATGATGTTGCGGAGATACCGGACGGTGCCGTCGACCCCGCGCTCGTTGGTGAAGTTCGCCGCCCGGGACTCCTCGGACAGCACCGGAGCGTCCAGTTCCAGACCGGCCAGCGACCATGTCCCGCACGAGATGTACGCGAAGTCCGGCTGCGTCGCCGGAACCGCCGCGACCGCCGACGCCGTGTCGTGCGAGGCGACGGTCGTCACCGGCGTCCCGGCCGGAAGACCGGTGGCATCGGCGACATGCGCCAGCAGCTTTCCCGCCGGATCGCCCGGCTCACGCAACGGCGGGAACAGCGAACGCGCCAGCCCCAGCCGCCCGATCAGCTCGTCCGACCAGCCACCGCTGCGCGCGTCGAACAGCCCGGTCGTCGACGCGTTCGTGATCTCCGCGCCCACCGACCCCGTCAGCCAGTGCACCAGCAGATCGGGCATCAGCAGCAGTGTCCGAGCCGACTCCCACTGCACCGTGGCACGGTGCGCCAGCAACTGGAACACCGTGTTGAACGGCAGATGCTGCAACCCGGTGACCGCATACAGTTCGGCCGCACCGCAGCCGTCCGGCAGCCGCTCCGACATCCCGTTGTTGCGCCCGTCCCGGTAGTGGAACGGCACGCCGAGCAGCGCCCCGTCGGCATCCAGCAGTCCGTAGTCCACCGCCCAGGTGTCGATGCCGATGGAGGCCGGCGGGCCACTGCGCCCGGCCGCCCGCAGCCCGTCCAGGATTCCCTGGTACAGGGCCAGTACGTCCCAGTGGAGACCGTCCGGCAGCCGCACCGGAGTGTTCGCGAACCGATGCGCCTCGGTCAGCACCAGCGTGCCCGGACCGACCCTCCCCGTCATCACCCGGCCGCTGGTCGCACCGAGGTCCACGGCGGCGAAGACGGCATCGCGCGCCGGGTTGTCCAATGAGTTCACAGCCATGGGGTACGTGTCCGGGTCATCGCAGGAAGGCCGCCGCCACACCGGCGTCGACAGGGATGTGCAGACCGGTGGTGTGCGTGAGGTCGCCACCGGTCAGCGCGAACACCGCGTTGGCGACGTGTTCGGGCAGCACCTCGCGCTTGAGCAGCGTCCGCTGGGCGTAGAACTCGCCGAGCTTCTCCTCCTCGATGCCGTACGTCGCCGCCCGCTGGGCACCCCAGCCCGCGGCGAAGATACCCGAACCCCGCACCACACCGTCCGGGTTGATGCCGTTGACCCGGATCCCGTGCTCGCCGAGCTCCGCCGCCAGCAGTCGCACCTGGTGGGCCTGGTCGGCCTTGGTTGCCGAGTACGCGATGTTGTTCGGACCCGCGAACACGGCGTTCTTGGAGGCGATGTAGACGAGGTCGCCACCGAGGCCCTGGGCCTGCATCACCCGGGCCGCCTCTCGCGACACGAGGAAGGAGCCGCGCGCCATGATGTCGTGCTGCAGGTCCCAGTCGCGCGCCGTGGTCTCCAGCAGGGGCTTGGAGATGGAGATCCCCGCGTTGTTCACGACGAGGTCCACACCGCCGAAGGCGAGCACGGCGGCCCGGAACGCCTCGGCGATCTGCTCCTCACTGGTCACGTCGACCGTCACCGCGACGGCCCGGTCGGCCCCGCCGAGGTCCTCGGCGACCGCCGCGGCGTTCTCCGCGTTCAGGTCCGCGACGACCACACACGCGCCCTCGGCGGCCAGCCGGTGCGCGATGGCCTTCCCGATGCCCGAGCCCGCACCGGTGACCAGCGCGACCCGGGTGGCCAGCGGCTTCGCCTTCGGCATCCGGCGCAGCTTGGCCTCCTCGAGATCCCAGTACTCGATCCGGAACTTCTCGGACTCCTCGATCGGTGCGTAGGACGAGACGGCCTCCGCACCGCGCATCACGTTGATGGCGTTGAGGTAGAACTCCCCGGCGACGCGGGCGGTCTGCTTGTCCTTCCCGAAGGAGAACATGCCCACTCCGGGTACCAGCACGATCGCCGGATCCGCACCGCGCATGGCGGGGGAGCCGGGAGCGGCGTGCCGCTCGTAGTAGGCGCGGTAGGCCTCGCGGTACTCCTCGTGCAGCTCCTTCAGCCGGGCCTCTGCCTCGGCCACCGGCGTATCGGAGGGAAGGTCGAGGACGAGCGGGCTGACCTTCGTACGGAGGAAGTGGTCAGGGCACGAGGTGCCCAGCGCGGCGAGGCGCGGGTGCTCGGCGCGGGACAGGAAGTCGAGCACCGGTTCGGCGTCAGTGAAGTGCCCCACCTGCGGGCGGTCGGTGGAGGCAAGACCGCGGATCAACGGGGCGAGCGCGGCGGCCCGTTCCCGGCGCAGCTCCGCGGGCAGGGCCGCCCGGTCCTGCAGGACGGGACCGAAGGGCTCGGTCCTGCCGTGTTCCTGGAGGAAGGTCTCGGCGGTACGGATCATCCACAGGGCGTTCTCTTCGCACGCGTCGGACGTCTCGCCCCAGGCGGTGATCCCGTGACCGCCCAGAACCACGCCCACCGCCTGCGGGTTGGCCTCCTTCACGGCCGCGATGTCCAGACCGAGCTGGAACCCCGGCCGGCGCCAGCCCACCCACGCGACCTTGTCGCCGAAGCACTCGGCAGTCAGCTTCTCGCCGTCGGCCGCGCACGCGAGGGCGATCCCCGAATCCGGATGCAGGTGGTCCACGTGCGCCGCCTCCACCAGGGCGTGCATGGCGGTGTCGATGGAGGGAGCGGCCCCGCCCTTGCCGTGCAGGCAGAAGTCGAAGGCTGCCACCATCTCGTCCTCGCGTTCGACGCCCGGGTACACCTCCTTGAGGGCGCGCACCCGGTCCAGGCGGAGCACCGCGAGCCCCGTCTCCGTCAGCGTGCCGAGGTCACCCCCGGAACCCTTGACCCAGAGCAGCTCGGTCCCGCCGCCGGTCACCGGATCGGCACCGACGGCCTTCACCGAGGTGTTGCCGCCGGCGTAATTGGTGTTGCGGGGGTCGGAGCCGAGCCGGTGCGCGCGCTCCAGGAGCGCTGCGACCTCGGCGTGCGTCGCGGACGTCATAAGGGTTCCTTCGGGGTGAGAGGTGCGTGGACGACGGGGGCGGACAGCGGGTCAGGCGCCCCAGCCCGCTTGTGTGCCGCCCACCCGGGCGGCTGCGATGCGTTCCTGGTTGCCGGAGGCCAGGTACGCCGCGAACGGGTCACGGGCCAGCCCCTGCTCCTCACGCACCTCGGCGAGCAGCGGCCGCACGTCGGTGTTGTACGCATCCATCAGGACGGCGTTCGAGGCGAGCACATCGCCGGACTTCTGGGCGGCGCCGAGCGCGTCGGCATCCACCAGGAGTGCCTTGGCTGTCGCCTCCTGCACATTGGCGACCGACCGGATGACCGCGGGGATCTTGGCCTCGATGTTGTGGCACTGGTCGAGCATGAAGTTGACGTTCGTCTCGGACCTGAGACCACCGTTCTTGACCACTTCGTGCATGATCCGGAACAGCTGGAAGGGGTCGGCGGCGCCGGCCATCAGGTCGTCGTCCGCGTAGAAGCGGGAGTTGAAGTCGAACGCACCGAGCTTCTTCTCCCGGAGCAGGAGCGCCACGATGAACTCGATGTTCGTGCCCGGGGCGTGATGACCGGTGTCCACGACGACCTGGGCCTTCGGGCCGAGCTTCAGGCAGTGCGCGTACGCCGTGCCCCAGTCCGGCACGTCCGTGGTGTAGAAGGCCGGCTCGAAGAGCTTGTACTCGAGCAGCATCCGCTGGTCGTCGCCCAGCCGCTCGTACACCTCGGCCAGCGCCTCGGCCAGCCGGTCCTGGCGGGCGACGATGTCGTCCTGGCCGGGGTAGTTCGTGCCGTCGGAGAACCACAGCTTGAGATCGGGCGAGCCGGTCTCGTCCATCACGTCGACGCACTCCAGCAGATGGTCCGTCGCCTTGCGACGGACCGACGGCTCCGGGTGGGTGACCGATCCCAGCTTGAAGTCGTCGTCCTGGAAGACGTTGGAGTTGATCGCGCCGATCTGCAGCCCGAGGCCCTCGGCGTGCCGGGTCAGTGCCGCGTAGTCGGTCACCTTGTCCCAGGGAATGTGCAACGACACCTTCGGCGCGACCCCGGTGAAGCCATGGACCTGCGCCGCGTCCTCCATCTTCTCGAACGGGTCGCGCGGCACCCCCGGCTGCGCGAACACCTTGAAACGCGTCCCGGAGTTGCCGTAACCCCACGAAGGAGTCTCGATCACCTGAGACTTCAGAGCTGCCTTGACGGCCGACACATCAGACATGAACACCTCGTAAGCAGAGTCATCCGGCGACCGCAGCCGTCAGGACGATGTGAATCGTTTCAGCTGGAACGTACGCTAGGTTTGGCGGCGACGACTAGTCAAGCAGCTCGTCTGTCTTCTTCTTTGGTTTGAATCAATTCACCACGGATCGGGGCGACCCGGCCGAAGACGGACCTGGCCTGGCCGGGCATCCCCGGCCAGGCCAGGCGGGGTCATGCGGCCGGAAAGGCCGCTTCTAGAAGGCGGTGCGGTCGTCGCTGCGGGCGTCTTCGACCAGGTGCCCGTCGTAAAGGCCGGCCCGCGCCTTGCGCCGCCAGGGCCTGGCCAGAGCGCTGGCGGGGTCCTGCGGGCCCAGGTCGGCGACGGCCAGCGAAGGCCTCCCGTCTCCCGGGCAGCGGGCTGCCCATTCGCCGTCCGGGCCGATGACCCCCGCCGGCGCCTCACCGCCGAGCTGGGCAGGTACGGCGAAACCGGTCCAGTACCGGTTCGTCGCCGCGTGTGCCCGCGTCTCGGTGGCGAAGCCCGTTCCGCCTCCCGTGGCTCCGCCCGTGGTCGAGAACAACACGCAGTCGACGTCGAGCCGTTCGTATGCGCCGAAGAGCTCAGGGAAGTGAGCTTCCATGCCGAGCGCGCAGCCGAACCGGACCCCGTCGACCTCGAAGGTGACCGGAACCGACCCGGGTGCATACATGTACGAGACCTTCGTGTGCGACAGCATGCGTTCGTCGTAGCGGGTCGCCACGGCGCCACGGTCCGAGATGACGTACAGGCTGTTGTGCGGGCGGTTGGGTGCGGTGAGCCGGTGCACCGAACCGAGCACGGTCCACAGTCCCAGCTCCCGCGCCAGACGGGCCGTCAGGGACAGCTCCTCCCCGAGTACGTCCCACCGGAACCTGCTCCAGTCGGCTGGGCCGGCCTCGTCGGGACCGTCGGCGGACAGCAGCCGCTTGTCCGGGGAGCAGGTGGCCCCCTCGGGGAACTGCACCACCCTCGCCCCGGCCGCCCGGGCTTCGCGCATCAGGCTCCGTACCTCGGCGCAGCTGTCTCTCAGCTCGGTGCTGCAGCGAGGGTTCTCACGGACAGTGGTCTGGGCCACGGCCAAACGTACGCAGTTCTCTTCCGGCATGACGTCTCCTCTGGGAGCCGAACGGAAATGCCGGAGGGCAGTCGTATAGGACTGGCCGGTCTTGGCTGCGCGGGCGCGCACCCGGCGCTTGAGATTCCTGTGGGCTGTCATCTGGCCTTCCACGCCACGGGCGCGAGCCCCCAGCGACCACACCCGAGACGATCGGACCACGACAGCGACCTGAGACAGGAAGTCCCTTTGCCTCCGTGACAGGCCGAGCTGGGGACGGCCGGGGGAGGTGAGGCGTAGGCCACGCCTCGGACATGGTCCCCGGCATCGGCGGATCCCGTCAAGACCCGGAGACGGGCGGGTCCGGAGCCGCACCCGGCGGCCCCGGACCGGAGATGTGCCGAGCCGCGTCCGCGCCTGCTGCGCGGATCGGGTCAGTGCCCGCTGCCCGACAGGCTCGGCTGGAGGGAGCGGACCAGGTCGAAGAACCGGGACTCGTTGCCCGAGAGCCCGGCCTGCCGCAGCGCGCCGTCGGCCTCCTCGATCGGTGCGGCGAGCAACGGCATGTAGAGAGGGGTGTCGTCGGGGTCGGAGAGGGCGGCCCGGGTGGCCTCCAGTAAACGGACGTACGCCTGCGCCGCGGCGAGTTCGTCATTGCGCATCTCAGCATCTCCAGGTCAGAGGTGTCGGATCCACCAGCATCCCCCATGGGTCTGACAACATCCTTCGGCGACGGCCCCCGACGCGGTCACTGTGGGCCGTCCGGCCGACGCGGACCGGCCGGCGGCTCGACCTCCAGGAACCTGCGCCGGCGCGGCCCGCGGTAGAGCAGCGCGATCCAGCCCAGCTCGCTCAGCGCCGCCGCGCACCGGGCCAGCTCACCGTCCTCCTCGTGTGCCGCACCGCTGCCCGGAGGGCCCAGCCACTCGACCCGGACGCTGCCCGGCGGTGCGGCGGGCTCCACCCGGTACCCCGTCGCCGTCCGCCGCCCCGACGCGTCAACGGCGGACGCGGCCAGTCCCGCCGCCTCCAGTGCGAGCGCGACGGCCCGTACCGGCCTGTGCAGTTCCCACGCGGCCGGTACGGCCTCCGGGGCGGCGGGTCCGGAGTTGGTCAGCCGCCGTATCTGCAGCATCCCGGTGAACGCGGTCCGTACTGCCGCGGCACGGTTCTCCGCCGGCCCCGGGGGCGGCGGCCCCTCCCCGGTGGCCGGTTCGAAGCCGGTCTCCTGCTCGCCGCCCATCGGTGTTCCCCTCTCGCCCGTGCGCCTCGGCTGCCAGTGTGCGCCGCCGCACTGACAATCAGGCCCCGTGGCGGGCGGTCGGGTCAGGCGCCGCCTGCGAGCACCTTGCCCGGGTTCAGGATGCCGTGCGGATCGAGCGCCGCCTTCACCGCGTGGTGCATGCCGAGCACAGCGGATCCCAGCTCCTTGTCCATGCCGCGCATCTTCAGCAGACCGACCCCGTGTTCGCCCGTGACGGTTCCGCCGAGCGCGATGGCGTCGTCCAGGATGTCCTCGAAGGCGGACTGGGCGCGCGTCCGAGCCGCCTCGTCCCCGGGCGGCGTGATGATCAGGGGGTGCAGGTTGCCGTCCCCGGCATGGGCGATGTTGGCGACCAGGATGTCGTGCCGGGCCGCCGTCTGTTCGATCCGGGCGAGCATCTCCGGGACCGCGGTCCGAGGTACGCAGACGTCCTCCGTCAGGACCGGGCCGAGCCGCTCCAGTGCCGGATAGGCCAGTCGCCTGGCCTGGAACAGGGCATCGGCCTCCTGCTGGTCGGTGGAGACCGCGGCCCAGGTCGCGCCGGCCCGCTCGAAGCACTCCCGGATGAGTTCGGCCTCGGCGTCGCCCTCGGCCCCCGGGGTGTCGACCCGGCCCAGCAGCACCACGTCCGCGTCAGCGGACAGCCCCATCTTCTTCCAGGCGTCGACGGCGGCGAGGCAGTGGCGGTCGACCAGTTCCAGCGCGGACGGGATGACGCCGGACGCGGTCACGGCGCTCACCGCCTCACCGGCGGAGACCACCGACGAGAAGTAGCCCGCCACCGTGCGCTCCTGGAGCCGTGCCGGGCGCAGCCGCACGGTGATCTCCGTGATCACCCCGAGCGTGCCCTCGGAGCCCACCATCAGCCCGGCCAGGTCGTAGCCGGCCACACCCTTCGCGGTCCGGCGGCCCAGGGAGACGACTTCGCCGAGCCCGTTGACCACTTCGAGGCCCAGTACGTAGTCGCGTGTCACGCCGTACTTGACGCAGCACATGCCGCCGGCGTTCGTCGCGACGTTTCCGCCGATGGTGGACCACGGGGAGCTGGCCGGGTCAGGCGGGTACCACAGCCCGTGCTCCGCACAGGCCGCCCGGAGGTCGTCGTTGACGACACCGGGCTGGACCACGGCCAGCCGTTCGGCGGCGTCGATGCCGACGATCCGGTTCATGTCCTCGAACGACAGGATGATCGCCCCGTCGACGGCGTTCGCGCCACCGGACAGACCGGTGCCCGCGCCGCGCGGCACCAGCGGAATGCGGTGGGCGAGACAGTGCCGCACCACCTCCCGCACCTCGTCGGTGCTCTGCGGGCGCACCACCGCGAGCGGCATCCCGTACGGGGCCCACTCGGCCTCGTCGTGCTGGTACCGGGCCAGGCCCGCCGGATCCGTCAGTACCCGGCCGGCCGGGATGCTGTCGACTGGTGCGTTCGCCACGATGGTGGCCACCTCCCATAAAGATGTATTACCCACCATTGTCGCGCGCGGACCAGACGTCCCGAGGGGGAGGGGGCCCGTTCGCCGGTTCCGGCCCTCGGGCGAGCCGTGGAGCTGGGCCGCGCGGACAGGGGCCGTCGTGAAGCTCGGTAGGCTCGACCCTTCATGGACCCCGCACATCAAAGGACCCAGGCACCGTGCCCGACAACGACCGAGCCCCCGGCACCGACCATGCGGACGGGACCGGCCGTGCCGCCCTGCGCGCCGACTGCGGGAACTGCTTCGGGCTGTGCTGTGTCGCACTGACCCTGACCCGGTCCGCGGACTTCGCCATCAACAAGGACGCCGGTAAACCCTGCCGCAACCTTCAGGACGACTTCCGGTGCGGTATCCACACCGAACTGCGTACCGAGGGCTTTCCGGGCTGCACCGTCTACGACTGCTTCGGCGCCGGCCAGAAGGTCTCGCGGGAGACCTTCGGCGGGCAGGACTGGCGCAGAGCCCCCGAGAGCGCTCAGCAGATGTTCGAGGTCTTCCCGGTCATGCGCCAGCTCCACGAGCTGCTCTGGTATCTGACGGAGGCGGCCGCCCTGGCGCCGGCCCGGCCCCTCCACGGTGAGATCGGCCGCACCCTCGACGCGACCGAACGCCTCACCCGCCTCGACGCGGACGCCTTCGCGGACCTGGACGTCGCGGCACACCGGGAAGAGGTCGCCGCCCTGCTGTCGCGCATCAGCGAACTCGTACGCGCCACCGCGCCCCGCAGGAAGAAGCGAAACCATCGCGGTGCCGACCTCATCGGCGCCCGCCTCGGGGAAGCGGATCTGCGCGGGGCCGATCTGCGCGGCGCCTACCTCATCGCGGCGGACCTCAGCGGCGCCGATCTCCGGCTCGCCGACCTCATCGGCGCCGACTTCCGGGACGCGGACCTGTCCGGCGCCGATCTGACCGGAGCGCTCTTCCTGACACAGTCACAGCTCAATGCCGCCCGGGGAAACGGAGCCACCCGGCTCCCCGGGGCGCTCAGCCGCCCCACGCACTGGGAGCGTTGAGGCCGCCCGAGCGGTCACGCCCCGGGCGCGTCCCCGGCCGACGGAGCCTCCAGTGCCGCCTTGAGCCGCTGGAGGGTGGTGCGGATGTTGCCGCGCTGGAAGTCGGCGAAGGTGTGCCCCCGGGTGGCCACCCGGTCGAAGGCGTTGGCCAGGAAGTCGGGCCAGGCACGGCGGTCGTCGGTCCAGGTCTCGGTCACCTTCGTACCGGTGTCCGCGGCCTCGAACCGGTACTCCCAGGTGGCGATGGCGCCGGGCAGCCGCGGCCGCCGGGCACCGATCGCGTGGACCCGGAAGGCGAACCGCTCGCCCGGATCGGCCGCGATCACCGTGCAGCGGGTCGTCCAGCGCATCCTCCCGCGCTTGTTGCGCCCCTCGAAGACCATGCCGACGTACGCGTCCCGGCGTTCCCCGAGCACCTTCGCCCCCCGGTTCTCCGGACTCCACCGGCCCATCGCCGTAGGGTCGCTGACCTGTGCGTACACGGCCGACGGCGCTGCGGAAACCACGGTGCTGTCCGACACGGACATGGTGCGGGGCATGAGCACTCCGATCCGCGGCCGGCTCCGGCAGGCACCGGGCGTCGGGCCGACCGCACGGCCGACGGGCTCCCCGGGCCCCACACCCTACTCACCGGTCACTTAGGCTGCGGCGGCGGGCGCCCGCCGCGCCCGTCCGGCAGCCGGTGCGCGGGATCGAGAACGCTTCGCGTCCGTGGTTCGTTGCACAGTTGGCATCCGGAACACCTACGACAACCGGACCGAGGAGCCCCGCACATGCCCAGCCGCACAGACCCCAGCCGCACCGAGCCCGCCCGTGCCGACGCGAGCCGCACCCGCCTGATCGAACGGCTCATGGAGCAGTTCCCGCATGTGCCGCGGGAAGCCGTCATCAAGGAGGACCTGCTGCGCGGCGGGCTTGCCTTCGACGAGTCCGCGCTCAGCGACAACGAGGGCGGTGACGTCAAGCCGAAGTCGTACTTCATCTTCTCCTTCGACCACGGCACCCTGCCCGAGCTGGGGGCGGCCGCCCTGCGCCGGCCGCCGGAGGAGATCGTTCTCACCGGAGGACCGTACGAGCTGAGGCGCACCGTCGTCTCCGTGCGGGTGAACCCGGCGTCCCCCTACCGGGTCGCGGCCGACGCCGACGGCGTGCTCGGGCTGTACCTCGACGGCAGGCGGATCTCCGACGTCGGGCTTCCCCCGATGCCGGACTACTACCGGCACACGCTGGAGAACGGCAAGTCCGTGATGGAGGTGGCGCCCACCATCCAGTGGGGCTACCTCGTGTATCTGACGGTCTTTCGCGTCTGCCAGTACTTCGGTGCGAAGGAGGAGTGCCAGTACTGCGACATCAACCACAACTGGCGCCAGCACAAGGCCGCGGGACGCCCGTACACCGGAGTGAAGCCGGTCGAGGAGGTCCTTGAGGCACTCGCCATCATCGACCGGTACGACACCGCGAAGACGTCCACGGCCTACACCCTCACCGGCGGTGCCATCACCTCGCACATCGGCGGACGGGACGAGGCGGACTTCTACGGCCATTACGCCAAGGCCATCGAGGAGCGCTTCCCCGGCCGCTGGATCGGCAAGGTCGTCGCCCAGGCCCTTCCCAAGGCCGACGTGCAGCGGTTCCACGACTACGGCGTGCAGATCTACCACCCCAACTACGAGGTGTGGGACCCCCGGCTGTTCGAGCTGTACTGCCCCGGCAAGGAGCGTTACGTCGGGCGCGACGAATGGCACCGCCGCATCCTGGACTCCGCCGAGGTCTTCGGAGCCCGCAACGTCATTCCCAACTTCGTCGCGGGCGTGGAGATGGCCGAGCCCTTCGGCTTCACCACGGTGAAGGAAGCCATCGAATCCACCACCGAGGGCCTGCGGTTCTTCATGTCGCACGGCATCACGCCCCGCTTCACCACCTGGTGCCCCGAGCCCACCACCCCGCTGGGCAAGACCAACCCGGACGGAGCGCCGCTGGAGTACCACATCCGGCTGCTGGACGCCTATCGCTCGACGATGGAGGAGTACGGGCTCAGCGAGCCTCCCGGCTACGGTCCGCCGGGGCCGGGGCGCGCGGTGTTCTCCGTCAGCTCCTTCATGGACAGCCTGCCGGCCCGTTCCGACGACGCGGGGTAGCGGCCGGTCAGCCGGCCGGCGGATCCGCCGCCGTGGCGAGTTCCCGTACCACCTCGGCGAAGCCCCGCACCAGCGCGGTGTCCTTGCCCTCCACCCAGGCGAGCACCACCCGGAGCGGTTCCACATCGGTCAACGGGACCCAGGAGAGGTCCGGCCGCGCGTAGTAGCGGGCCATGCTCAGGGGAGCGAAGCAGACGGAGGAGCCCTCCGCCACCTGCTCCAGCATCTCCTCGACGTTGTCGTTGGTCGGGCCCCAGTTCGGACTCGAACCGTCCGGCCTGGGGTTGACCGCCCACCAGTCCACCCACCCCCGCGGCGCGCGCTGCGTCCACATCAGCGGCTCGTCGCCCACTTCGAGCACCGAGATGCCCGAACGGCCCGCCAGCGGATGCCCGCAGGGCAGCCCCACGACACGCGGCTCGCTGTGCACGAGCTCGCTGCGCAGCCCGCTCAGATCGTTGGGCAGCCAGACGAAGGCGACATCGGCGAGGCCCTCGCGCAGCGCGTCGGCCTCCTGTCCCCAGTCATAGCGCTTGGGCGCCACCCGCACCCCCGGGTGGCGCCGGGCGAACTCCGCGCGGGCGAGCGTGGTGAGTTCGCCCGCACCGCTCGCCTCGAAACCCACCCGAAGGACACCGGCCTCGCCTCGGGTGTGCCGCTCCGCCGCCGCCGAAACACGCTCGGACTGACGCACGGTGAGCAGCGCCTCCGCGATCACATCACGCCCCGCAGCGGTGGCCGAGACACCACCGGCATGCCGGTCGAATAGCCGCACCCCCAGCTCCGACTCCAGGCTCTTGAGGGCGTAGGAGAGGGCGGGCTGGCTGACGAACAGCCGACGGGCGGCCCGCCCGAGGTTCTCCTCCTCGGCAATCACAGTGAGGTAGTGCAGCTGACGCAGCTCCATCCAGCGATCATAAGGCGGCTTTATCGATCGAAAAAATCTCTGTCCTGGACCGCCCGCGGAGCCCGATGGCATAACGGAGTCACCACAACAGCCCGCTGGACACATGGAGTCAGGCATGAACGCCGAGCACAGCACGAACGCCGGACACAGCGCACCTGCCGGCGGTGAAGCAGCCGGCCGCGTCTGGCTGATCACCGGGGCCTCCTCCGGATTCGGCCGGGCCATCGCCTCCGCCGCGCTGGCCGCCGGCGACACCGTCGTGGCCACGGCCCGCAGGCCGGAGACGCTCGACGACCTCGTCGCCGCCCACCCCGACCGCGCCGTCGCGGTCCAGCTGGACGTCACCGACTCGGCGCGCATCGCGGATGTCGTCGCGGACACCGTGCTCTGGCACGGGCGGATCGACGTCGTGGTCAACAACGCCGGTATGGGGATGGTCGGCGCCGTCGAGGAGACCAGCGACCGCGAGCTGCGCGATCTGATGGACCTGCACTTCTTCGGGCCGGCCGCCCTCGTGCGCGCCGTACTGCCGCACATGCGCCGCAATGGCTCCGGCGCCGTGGTCCAGATGAGCAGCATGGGCGGCCGCTTCACCTTCCCCGGCGTCGGCGCCTACTCGGCGACGAAGTTCGCCCTGGAGGGCCTGTCCGAGGCGCTCGCCGCCGAGGTCGCCCCGCACGGGATCAAGGTGCTGATCGTCGAGCCCGGTTCGTTCCGGACCGGCTTCGCCGGGGGAGGCGCCCTGCACCAGGCCGCTCCGCTCGTCGCCTACGAGAAGACCGTCGGCCCCGTGCGCGCCGATCTGCCCGGCTCGGACGGCAAGCAGGAGGGCGACCCGGACAAGGCGGCGGCAGCGATCCTGACCGCACTGGCCGCTGAAGACACCCCGCTGCGGCTGCCGCTGGGTGACGATGCCACGGACGCGGTCCTCACCAGCCTCGACGCCTCCCGCGTCGAGGTGCTGACCTGGGAGAAGCTCAGCCGGAGCACCGCTTTCGACGACTGAGTCGCCGGCCCCGCCCCGCCACCACACGCCCCGGCCCGGGCTCCGGGCCGGGGCGTCAGGCCTCGGGCCTCAGGCCCGCCACTCGGCGGTCCGCTCGGGAGACGCAGAGTCCAGGGCCTTCTCGATGGCAGCCGTGTCACCCCGGTTGCCGTACACCGGCGTCCCCGGCTGCTGGCGCCAGGATGTGTCGAGGCCGCCCGCGTCCACGGTGTCGAATCCCAGCTCGTCGATCAGCTCCAGGACCGTCCGCTTGGCGGCCGCGTCGTCACCGGCCACCGGAAGGGCCTGCCGGTCCGCGGTGCCGCTGGGGCGGCCGTGGGTGATGATGTCCTGCGCATACGTCCCGTTGAACGCCTTGATGACGGGGTGGCCGATCTGCTGCTCCGTCCAGCGGCTCTCCGGAAGGCCCTCCTCGATGGCGGCGATGCGGCCGTCACGCTGTGGGTAGTAGTTGCCGGTGTCGATGACCGCGGCATCCTGCGCAGCGGCGTCGAGGAAGCCGGCGGGGAGTGCGGGAACAGCCTTCAGCGGAATGGTGACGATCACGACGCGGGCGTCCCGGGCGGCCTCCGCCGCCGTGACCGCGGTGGCGCCGGTCTCCTCGGCCAGCGCGGCGAGTGTCTCGGGACCGCGGGAGTTGGCGACGGACACCTCGTGTCCCAGTGCGGCCAGGCGTCGGGTGAGGTTGCCGCCGATGTTGCCTGCCCCGATGATGCCGATCTTCATGGATCCGACCTTCCGAAGGTGCCTGAATTGCGTGAGTGGGCCCTGCCGGTTCACCAACTCGCTCCTGCCCGGACCTATTCCGGGTGAGGGTGAAACGATTCCTCTGCCACTTCGGCGGATGGGACCCGCGAGTCGGGGGCACTTAACGGGGAGAAAGCGGAATCGTGCAGACCATTTGAAGGCGGTGCCCATGCTCCATGGTGTCGATGTCAGTTCCTACCAGTCGTCCTTCGACACGGACGGACTGGACTTCGTCCTCATCAAGGCCACCGAAGGGCGTTCGTACGTCAATCCGCATCTGTCCGACCAGACGAAGCGCGCACGGGACGCGGAATGCGTGGTCGGCTTCTACCACTTCCTGTGGCCCGGGAACATCAAGGCGCAGGCGGCGTACTTCCTGAGCAAGGCGCCGGAGAAGGCGGGGGAGCTGCTCGCCGTCGACTGGGAGCAGAACGGCGAGGGCACCAGGGCGAGCAATGCCGAGAAGGACCAGTTCATCCGCGAGGTCAAACGACTGCGGCCGCACCACCGCGTTCTGCTGTACTGCAACCGCTACTTCTGGCTGAATCACGACACCACGTCGTACGCCGGGGACGGTCTGTGGATCGCCGACTACGTCACCGCGGGCAAGCCCCGCATCAAGGCGTCCTGGCGCATCCACCAGCACACCGACCACCCCCTGGACAAGGACGTGGCGGACTTCTCCTCGCGGTCGGCGATGCACACCTGGGCGAGGGGATAGCAACGGGGCCGAGGCTGAGAGGGGGCGAGAACCAGCCACCGGAAATATTCTGTTTCGAGGCGTGTGTGCCCGGCCGAGACGCCATCCCCTGGCTCGGTGAGGCCTGCGGACACTGCGTCTCCGGCTGGGAGACGCACTGCATGGGGCAGCAGAACAGCGGCTACTCGGTGGACGGCAGTCATGCGGAGTACGCACTCGCCCACGGCACCTACGTGGTTCGCGTGCCCGACGGCATCGACCCGCTGGACGCGGCGCCCCTGACCTGCGCCGGCGTCACCACATACAAGGCGGTGAGACTCTCCGGCGCGCGTCCGGGTACCCGCGCTCTTGTCTCCGGCATCGGCGGGCCGCGGCACCTCGCCCTCCAGTACGCGCGGATCTTCGGCGCCGGGACCGTCGCCGTCGACGTCACCGACGAGAAGCGGGCTCTCGCCAGGGAGCTGGGCGTCGACCACGTCATCGACGCCCGGATCCAGGACGTCGCGCCGAGGAGACCCACCGCCTCGGCGGCGCCGACGCGGCGATCTCGCTCGCGGTGAGCAACGAGTCGTTCGGCGCGGCCCACGGTGCGCTGCGCCGGGGCGGCACCCTCGTTCTGGTGGCAATCCCTGCGGAGGGGAAACCGGAACTCCCGGTCTTCGACACGGTGCTGAACGGCACGAAGGTCGCCGGCTCGATCGTCGGGACCCGCGAGGACCTGGCCGAGGTCTTCCGGACTGCACCGGCTCGGCCGCACTCGCGTGGTCCGCGAGAGCCGGGACCTGGCGGACATCAACACCGCGATCGACGAAGTCCTCGAGGGGAAGGTGTCGGGGCGCCTCGTCTTCGACCTCGGCGGCGCTCCGGCATGATCGCCGAGCCGCGTGCTCCGCCGCGCGCCCGGTCAGTAGGACTGCAACTCGATGAGGTGGCCCTCGGGATCCCGTACATGGGCGGTGCGGAGCCCGGGGCCCCACTCGGGCCGGTCGCACGCCCCCGCAACGGGAGCCGCTCCGTGAGCCAGACAATGGGCCAGCCCGGCATCGACGTCCGCGACCCGGCAGACGAACATCGACCGGTCCTGCGAAGGCGGCGCCCCGGCGGAGAGCTCGGAGGTGCCCGCGACCGCCGCCATCGCGTTGCGGTCGAACAGCACCAGCGCGCCCTGGCCGTCCACGTCCCAGTGCGCGTACGGGCCGGACTCGCTCCCGCTCGCCCGCACGGCTCCGATCAGGCCGGGCAGCACGGCGTCGTAGAAGCGGAAGCATTCCGCGAACCCGCCGACCAGCAGGCGGGGGTGCAGGGCGTCCATGACGGCTCCATCAGTAGGTGCGTACCTATCATTGGTGAAGCCCTACAATATACGTGATGAACATGAACGAGACCCCGCCCAGCCTCCTGGGGCTCACGACCTATCTGATGTCCAGGACCGGCAAAGTGGCCCGCGGCCGGCTGGCCGAGCGGCTGACCGCGCGCGGACTGCGTCTCTGGCACATGGCCGTGCTGGCGGCATTGGTCGACTTCGGCCCTCATGTGCAACGGGAGCTCGCGGACCGGCTGGCCGTCGACCGGAGCGACATCGTGAAGATCGTGGACGATCTGGCCGTGGCCGGACTCGTCGAGCGGGCACGCGACACCGCCGACCGGCGCCGCGTCACAGTCACCGTCGGTCCGGCCGGACGCGCGCTCCTCGACCGGCTCCATGCCGAGGCGTTCACCGTCCAGAACGATCTGCTCGCACCCCTGACCGGCGCGGAACGCACACAGCTGGCAGGCCTGTTGCGGCGTGTGTACGACCATGTCCAGGACGACAACGCGCCGCGGCGGCCAGGTCGCTGACCGATTCGGCCCGTCCCGTGCGGCAGACTTCTGCGGTGACCACAGCCGCGGCTCAGCCGCCTCGTGACCGTGCGCTCGGGCGCGGTATCTCCACCCTCATTCCGCAGGCCGCGACTGCGACGCCGGCCGAACAGGCAGCGGCGGTCCTGACCGCGATGCAGAGCGTTCCGGTGCGCGTCGGCGTGCTCCAGGCGGCTGTGGTGCTGCTGGAGGAGCGGGTGCGTGCCACCAACGACGACGCCGAACGTGCGGCGGCGGCGACCACGGTGGCGATGCTTCGCACTGCGATCAGCCAGG
Organism: Streptomyces sp. NPDC058221; assembly: GCF_042882365.1. Taxonomy (NCBI): domain Bacteria; kingdom Bacillati; phylum Actinomycetota; class Actinomycetes; order Kitasatosporales; family Streptomycetaceae; genus Streptomyces; species Streptomyces sp. NPDC058221. Next base: position 44,012 of record NZ_JBHVWF010000010.1, read on the forward strand.
CCCGCTGACCCGGCGCCAAGGCGCCGCGACGCCTCGGTTCACCCAGGCCGGCAACCCGGTGGCGCGAGGGTGAACCGGCCTGTTCTTTGCGTCGGTTGGGCCGTCGGCCCGGGCGGCCGAAAGTCGTCCCCCTCCCGGGTTCGCACCGTCCGTGCCTGTGCGAACCATTGACACCCGTCCCGACCTCTCACTACCGTCACGCCAGCATTTCGAACGAACGACGAAATTTCGAACAGCGCATTGGCTGACACCCTGCGCGCAGCCACCTTGGCGGCCACAGGGAATGGCCGGAGGCGGCTGCCTCGTGAGTGCTTTCCGTTGCCCAGCTATCCGAACCGTGTCCGATATACCGAACGCCCGATGAGGGGCACTCGGCCCGCCCAGCCGTTCCCCTCGCACCCGGAGGATCGACATGCGCACCTCACCCACCGCGAGTTTCCCGCGCGCCGCACGGACCGTCACGGTCCTCACCGCCCTCGCCCTTTCCGCCACCCTCGCCGCCTGCGGCCAGAGCGGCGACGGCGGCAGCAAGGAGAAGAAGGCGGGCGGCAAGGGCTCCACCATCGGAATCGCCATGCCGACCAAGTCGTCCGAACGCTGGATAGCCGACGGCAAGAACATGGCCGCCGAATTCAAGAAGCTCGGCTACAAGACGAATCTGCAGTACGGCGAGGACGACGTCGACCAGCAGGTGTCCCAGATCGAGAACATGATCACCAAGGGGGTGGACGTCCTCGTCGTCGCCGCCATCGACGGCCGCGCGCTGAGCGACGTACTGCACCAGGCGGGGGAGCAGGGCATCAAGGTCATCTCGTACGACCGGCTCCTACTCGGCACACCGGACGTCGACTACTACGCCTCCTTCGACAACGAGAAGGTCGGTGAACTCCAGGCCGGCTACATCGTCGACAAGCTCGGTCTGAAGTCGGGCAGCAAGAAGGGTCCGTTCAACATCGAGCTGTTCGCCGGATCCTCGGACGACAACAACACGCGCTACTTCTTCCAGGGCGCCTTGAAGGTCCTCAAGCCGTACATGGACAAGAAGCAGTTGGTCGTCCGCAGCAAGCAGACGAAGCTCAACCAGATCACCACGCTCCGCTGGGACGGCGGAACGGCCCAGAAGCGCATGGACAACCTGCTGACCAGCGCCTACTCCTCCACCGAAGTCGATGCCGTGCTCTCCCCGTACGACGGCATCTCGATCGGCGTCATCTCGGCGCTGAAGTCGGACGGTTACGGCACCGCTTCCAAGCCGTACCCCGTCGTCACCGGCCAGGACGCCGAGGTCGCCTCGGTGAAATCGATCATCGCGGGGCAGCAGACGCAGACCGTCTACAAGGACTTCCGCGCCCTGGCCAAGCAAGCGGTCCAGATGGCGGATGCCGTACTGAACGACAAGAAGCCCGAGGTCAACGACACCACGACGTACGACAACGAGAAGAAGGTCGTGCCCTCCTTCCTGCTCGACCCGGTGAGCGTCGACAAGTCCAACTACCGTGCCGAGCTGGTCGATTCCGGCTTCGTCAAGGAGAGCGACCTCCGATGACGGTGCCGACGGCGGGCCCGGCCCCCGCGCCGGTCCTGGAAATGCGGTCCATCGTCAAGACGTTCCCCGGTGTCAAGGCGCTCTCCGACGTTTCCCTGACCGTTACCGAGGGCGAGGTGCACGCGATCTGTGGGGAGAACGGCGCCGGGAAGTCGACCCTGATGAAGGTCCTCAGCGGAGTGCATCCGCATGGCAGCTACGAGGGCGAGATCCGGTTCCGGGGTGAGGGCTGCGCGTTCAAGGACATCCGGGCGAGCGAGGCGCGCGGCATCGTGATCATCCACCAGGAACTCGCCCTGGTGCCGTACCTCTCCATCGCGGAGAACATCTTCCTCGGCAACGAGCACGCCCCACGCGGCTTCATCAGCTGGAACGAGACCTTGCGCCACACCGCGGCCCTCCTCGACCGGGTAGGCCTGCACGAGAAGCCGCAGACCAGGGTCGCGGACATCGGTGTCGGGAAGCAGCAGCTCGTCGAAATCGCCAAGGCACTGTCCAAGAAGGTCGAGCTCCTGATCCTCGACGAGCCGACCGCCGCCTTGAACGACGAGGACAGTGCCCAGCTCATCACCCTCATCAAGGAACTCAAGGGTCAGGGCATCTCGTCGATCATCATCTCGCACAAGCTCGGCGAGATCGCCGCGGTCGCCGACTCCGTCACCGTCCTGCGCGATGGCCGGACTGTCGAAACCCTCGACGTGCACGACGAGTCAACCACCGAGGCCCGCATCATCCGGGGCATGGTCGGCCGCGAGCTGGACCGCCGCTTCCCCGTGCGCACTCCGTACGAGGGGGATCCGGAAGCCCATCCAGCACTGGAGATCCGCGACTGGACCGTGCATCACCCGATCGACCAGCACCGCAAGGTGGTCGACCGCGTCTCCGTCCGGGCCGGGCGCGGCGAGGTCGTCGGCATCGCCGGGCTGATGGGTGCAGGCCGCACCGAGCTCGCCATGAGCGTCTTCGGCCGCAGCTACGGGCGCAACATCAGCGGCACGGTCCTCAAGGACGGCAAGGAGATCCGCACTCGCAGCGTTTCCGAGGCGGTCCGCCACAAGATCGCCTACGTCACCGAGGACCGCAAGCAGTACGGCCTGAACCTCATCGACACCATCGGCCGCAACATCAGCCTCGGTGCCCTGGGCAAGGTCTCGCGGCGCGGGATCGTCGACGAGCACGAGGAGACCCGTGTCGCCGAGTCGTACCGCACCTCCATGAACATCAAGACCCCCACAGTCTTCGAGCAGGCGGGCCGGCTCTCCGGCGGCAACCAGCAGAAGGTCGTCCTCAGCAAATGGATCTTCGCAGGTCCGGACGTCCTCATCCTCGACGAACCCACCCGCGGGATCGACGTCGGCGCGAAGTACGAGATCTACACCGTCATCGACCGGCTCGCCGCCGAGGGGAAGGCCGTCGTGCTCATCTCCTCCGAACTCCCCGAGCTCCTCGGCATGTGCGACCGCATCTACACCATGGCGGCCGGCCGTCTCACCGGCGAAGTCCCGCGCGCGCAGGCCACCCAGGAGGTCCTTATGCGCCACATGACCAGCGACAAGAGGTAGCAGGAAATGCCCCAGGCCCCCACCGACACCCCGCCGCGCATCGGCAAGGCGGCCCCCGCCGAACCCTCGGCGACCGGTGCCCTCCTCCTGAACGCGGTCCGCCGCAACATGCGCCAGTACGGAATGCTCATGGCGCTCGGGCTGATCGTCGTCCTCTTCGGGATATGGACCGACGGCGTACTGCTCAAGCCGAACAACGTGACCAACCTGGTCCTCCAGAACAGCTACATCCTGGTCCTCGCCATCGGCATGATGATCGTGATCATCGCCGGGCACATCGACCTTTCGGTCGGTTCGCTGGCGGCCTTCGTCTCCGCGGCCTGCGCCGTCATGATGGTTGAGCACGACGTGCCCTGGGTGCTCGCTCTCGTGCTGGGCCTCCTTCTCGGAGCGGTCGCGGGCGCCTGGCAGGGCTTCTGGATCGCGTACGTCGGAATCCCCTCGTTCATCGTGACGCTGGCCGGAATGCTCCTGTTCCGCGGTGGCACGGACATCCTTCTGGGCAGCCGCTCCCTCGGCCCGATCCCCGACGGCTTCCAGAAGATCTCCACCGGATACCTCCCGGAGATCGGACCGAGCACCAACTACCACAACCTGACCCTGCTTCTGGGGCTCGCACTGCTGGCGTTCGCCCTGCTCCAGGAGGTCCGTGACCGACGCCGGCAGCAGCGCTACGAACTGGACGTCCTGCCCCGGAACCTCTTCCTCGTCAAGTGCGCCGCGATGGCCGCGGCCGTACTCGCGTTCACCATGACCCTGGCCAGCTACCGCGGCGTCCCCGTCGTGCTCCTGCTGCTCGCCGTGCTCCTGATCGGGTTCGGATACGTGATGCGCAACGCGGTGATCGGCCGTCATGTGTACGCGCTCGGCGGCAACCGCGCCGCGGCGAAACTGTCCGGTGTGAAGGACCAGCGCGTCACGTTCTTCGTGTTTGTGAACATGGGCGTACTCGCCGCGCTCGCCGGCGCCGTCTACGCGGCCCGCCTCGGGGCCGGCGTTCCTCAGGCCGGCACCAACTTCGAACTGGAGGCCATCGCAGCCGCGTTCATCGGCGGAGCCTCCATGAGCGGCGGTGTCGGCACGGTCTTCGGCGCAGTCATCGGCGGCCTCGTGCTCGGCGTCCTGAACAACGGCATGTCGCTGGTGGGTATCGGCACCGACTACCAGCAGGTCATCAAGGGGTTGGTGCTGCTCGCCGCCGTCGGCTTCGACGTCTACAACAAACGCAAGGTGGGCTCGTGACCAGGCATGACCGGCACCGTCCGGCCGTCCCGGGGCAGTGAACAATGCACTCGCGCCGTTGCCGTGTGCTCTGCCATCCTGACCACCGCCGCCCGGCCGGGGCAGTGAGCGAAGGACGGCAGGCATATGGTGACGAGTGTCTTCGACACGACATGCGGGCGGGTACGGGGCCGCGCCCCGGAGCGGGGTGTCGTCGCCGTTCTCGGAATCCCGTATGCCGAGCCGCCGTTCGGATCGAACCGCTTCAGGGCGCCGCGCCCACGCAGACCCTGGGCGGGCATCCGGGACTGCGCCGGCTTCGGTCCGGTGGCGCCGCAGTCGGCAGAGCTGCCGGGCGCACCGAGCTGGTCGCCCGGCGACGAGGATGTCCTGAGCCTCAACGTCTGGACCCCGGTCGCCGCCGGGGGCATCCCCGCCGGGCCGCTGCCCGTGCTCGTCTGGATCCACGGCGGCGCCTACACCTTCGGGTCGGGCGCCCAGCCCGACTTCGACGGCACCGCTCTCGCCCTGGCCGGACTGGTCATGGTCACCTTCAATTACCGGCTCGGATTCGAGGGCTTCGGACACGTCCCGGCCGGCGGTGAGGACGGCCCCTGTCCGCCCAACCGCGGGCTGCTCGACCAGATCGCCGCCCTGAAGTGGGTGCGCGAGAACATCGCCGCCTTCGGCGGGGATCCGGGGAACGTCACTCTGGCCGGGCAGTCCGCCGGAGCCACCTCGGCGGCCTGCCTGATGACGATGGACGGAGCGCGTGGACTGTTCGGGCGCGCGATCACACACAGCCCGGTCGGCCCCTGCTACTCACCCGAACTCGCCGGCCACCTCATGGAGAAGGTGGCCGCCGAGGCGGCTGTCCCCGCCACGCGCGCCGGACTGGCAGCCGCCTCGCCGCACGCCCTCGTGCGGGCGTCCGACGCCGTCGTGGACGGATACCGGCACAGCCCCGAGTCCGGGCATCTTCACTGGGACCCGGTCATCTACGGCCCGGTCGCCGACGGAGTGCAGCTGCGCGCCGACCCGCTCGCCGCCCTGGCCGGCGGGGCGGCCGCGGAAATCGACCTGCTCGTCTGCCACGCCACTCAGGAGTACTGGCTGCTGGATGCCGTCAGCAGCGCCGCGAAGGTCACCACCGAGGAACAACTCGCCCGCTTCGCAGGAGACTTCGAACTCCCGGGCTCATTGCCCGAGGGCTACCGAACGCTCATGCCCGATGCCCCCGTCGGAGACGTCCATCTCGCCCTGTACGGGGACCTGGCGTACGGCGAGTACAGCAGCCGGCTCGCCGAAACCCATGCGCGGTCCGGGGGCCGCACCTTCCTGTCACGCTTCGACCGGCAACGGGGCGAACCGCATTCTGTGGCGTACGCCTGGCACTGCGCGGATGTTCCGTTCGCCTTCGGGAACCTGGCGGAGGAGAGCGTCCGTTTCCTGATCGGCGGCGCGCCGACAGCATCGGACCATCACCTCTCGGACCGGATGACCGCCGCCTGGGCCGGATTCGCGGCCACCGGCGAACCGGGGTGGGAACCGCTCGCCGTCTCCGGCGGCCCGGTCCGGACCTGGGAGACCACGGACACCACCAGGGCGCCTGCCCCCGGCCACTGGTCGGACAGCGGGGCGGTCCGCGCGCTGTGGCGGAGCTTCCGGTACCAGCCTCTGCGACCCTGAGGAAGCACACCCCGAGCTCACGGCGCCGACAACCCCCGAAGCCGCGGGCCCCGAGGCGGCCGCAGCATGACGCAGCCGGCATTCATGTCCGCTCTCCTCGCCCGACCCCGGCGAGCGGTGCTCTCCCGCGCCGCCCCGCTGTTCAACCCAGGTGACCGTAGGGCGAGTTCGGATCCACGGGATGGGTACGGCTACGCAATCGGGAGAGCCCGGGCCGGTCGTGCATTGGCATGGACCTGCAAACAACTCTGGGCTACAGTCCGGAACGGCACACTCTGAGAGCGCTCTCAGATGAGACCCCTCCCGGACGCCTGCTGTTCCTCCCCCACTTCGCCGGAACAACAGAAGGGCCAATGCCTTGAGACGCACTACAGCTCTACGGACCGCTCTGTCCGCCGTGCTCCTCGTCGGAGCCTGGGCGGGCGCCGGATTCCCCTCCGCCTCCGCCGCAGACACCCCCGCCACCGGATCCCGCGCCGTCTCCGACACGCCCCCGGCGTCCGCCGGACTGCTGTCCGCCATGCAGAAGGACTTCGGCCTGACGGAGAGTCAGGCCAGGGCGAGGCTGTCCGCGGAGAAGACGGCGACCGCGATACAGGGAAAGGCGAAGCACGCCGCAGGAGCGGCGTACGGCGGCTCCTGGTTCGACCCGGCAACCGGCGACCTCACCGTTGCTGTCACCAGCCGGAAGCAGGAAGCGGCTGTCCAGGCGACCGGTGCAGCCGTCCGGCTGGTCAACCACACCGCGCGCAAGCTCGACGCAGTCAAGGCGCGGATCGACACATTCGACGCACCCGCCGGGGTCAGCAGCTGGCATGTCGACCCCGAGGCCAACACGGTCGTCGTGAACGTCGTCTCCTCCGCGGGGTCTGACAACGATGTCCAGAAGTTCGTCAAGCGGGCCCGCGAGGCCGGGCCGGTCGTCGTCGAGCACACCGCCAAGGCACCGCAGACCTTCGCCGCGGGCACCGTGGGCGGGGACCCCTACTACACGGGGAACGTACGGTGCTCCATCGGCTTCTCCGTCAATGGCGGCTTCGTCACCGCCGGACACTGCGGACAGGCGGGTGCGGCCGTCAGCGGGTGGGACGGCTCCGCCATCGGCAACTTCCAGGGCTCGTCCTTCCCGGGCGACGACTACGCCTGGGTCAGTGTGGGCAACGGCTGGTGGACCGTCCCCGTCGTGCTCGGCTGGGGCACAGTCTCGGACCAGCTCGTACGCGGCTCCGCCGAGGCCCCCGTCGGTGCCTCGATATGCCGCTCCGGTTCCACCTCGCACTGGCACTGCGGCAACGTACTGGCCACCAATGACACGGTGAACTACAGCCAGGGCGCGGTTTACCAGATGACCAAAACCAGCGTGTGCGCGGAGCCGGGCGACTCGGGCGGCTCGTTCATCAGCGGCGATCAGGCGCAGGGCGTCACCTCCGGCGGCTGGGGCGACTGCAGCTCGGGCGGCGAGACCTGGCACCAGCCGATCAACGAGATTCTGAACCGCTACGGGCTGACGCTCCACACGGCCTGACCACCCCCGACCGGTCCCGAGGGCCCGTCGCGCGGAGGAGCACACCGCTTCCGCGTGACGGGCCTTCGCGTGCCACCGGTCGCCCCACCGTGGGCAGGGACCCGTCGCGCATCTGCCGCGCCCCCACCGTGATCCCCGCAGGAACGACGACGGGGGACCCAGTGAGCTCCCCGGGACGTACACTCCACTTATGGGTCACACAGAAGCAGTGAGGGAGTGCCTGCGACAGGCGCCTCAACTGCTGGGCCCCGCCGCCCCTCAGGCGCGCTGCCGCGCCCTGCACGGTCACGGCTGACCAGGACCCACCCCAGCCGGCCCCACCGCGACGTCATTCCGCTTGTGGCCGTGCTCCCCACTCCGCCACCGTCGGAGTTCTTCCACCGCCTTCGCTGCGCACACCGCGGCACCCCACCATGCGCAGCTCCCGCGGCGCGCCGTCGGCAACCCCACGGCGGCCGACGGGGACGAGCCGCATCTTCGAGAGGACCCTGCATGAAACTGAGGGAGTTGCTGGCCGGGCACGATCACGAGGTCCTCCTCGGCGATCCGGAGACCCCGATCACCGCCGGAGCATGCTTCGACGCCCACCGCGTGACACCGGGTTCGCTGTACATCGCCGTACCCGGCCATCGCGAGGGCGGCCCCGGGGCCGTCGGCCCGGCGCTGGCACGGGGCGCCGTGGCCGTGCTGGTGGACAGGGATGCACCGGACGTCCTGGCGGCGGTGCGGGCATCGCCCGCCGGCGCGTGCGTGGTGCGGGTGGCGGACACCCGCACGGCAGCCGCGGTCGTCACCTCCCGATATCACGGGGAACCCGGCCGGAGCATGGACATGGTGGCCGTCACCGGCACCAACGGGAAGACCTCGGTCTCGTACATGGTCGAATCGGTACTCAGGATCGCCGAGGGCGCGCGCGTCGGAGTGATCGGTACCGCCGGCAGCCGCATCGGTGACGAACTCATCCCGATGCCACGCTCCGTCCTGACGACACCGGAGTCACCGGACTTCCAGTACCTCCTCGGGCACATGCGGGACCACGAGGTCGGCACAGTCGTCCTGGAAGCGACCTCGATGGGACTGCTGCACCACCGGGTGGACCGCGCCTTCCTCGACGTGGGCATCTTCACCAACCTCACCCAGGACCACCTGGACGACCACGGCACCATGGAGAACTACCGCGACGCCAAGCTCCGCCTCTTCCAGGGGCTGTGCCGGAGCGCCGTGGTCAACGCGGACGACCCCGTGGGAGCCGCCATCGCCCCGGCCATGCCGGGCATGGTCACCACCTACGGCATCGACGCCGAGGCCGACTACCGGGCCACGGACCTGAGCATGAACGCCTTCGGTACCCGCTTCACCCTCCACCACGAGGGCAGCAAGTACCCCGCGGCCATTCCGGTGCCGGGGCGGTTCTCCGTGTCCAACGCGCTGGCCTCCGTCGCGGCCTGTCACCTCCTGGGCCACGACCTCGCCGGACTTGTTGCCGCACTCGACCGGATGCCTCCGGTCCCCGGCCGGCTCGAACGCTTCGAGACGCCCCGCGGTACCGCGGTGATCGTGGACTACGCCCACTCCCCGGATTCCCTGGACAAGGTCCTCAGCGCCGTCCGGGACTTCTCACAGGGCCGGGTCATCACCGTCTTCGGCTGCGGGGGAGACCGGGACGTCACCAAGCGTGCCCAAATGGGTGAGATCGCCGGAAACCACTCCGACCTGTGCGTACTGACGTCGGACAACCCCAGGAACGAGGACCCCGAAGCGATCATGGACCAGATCGCCCCGGGTCTGGAAGGCACCGGAACCAGGTTCGAACGCCACGCGGACAGGCGCTCGGCCATCGCCTCCGCCCTGGAAGCCGCCGGACCGGATGACATCGTGCTGGTGGCGGGCAAGGGCAGCGAGCCGTACCAGATCGTCGGCGAACAGCTGATCCTGTTCAGCGACATGGCGACGGTCCGCGAACTCGCCGCACTCCAGGACTGACGGCCGGCGCTCTGCGCCCACCGCAGAGCGCCACATCACGTGACGCATCCGAACCGCACATCCTCACCCGGCAGCGCCCTGAGTCACCCTCGAACGTGAGCCGGGCCGGTCCGCCAGGCCGCCCGAACGAGCCGGGGTCATGGCGTGACGGACACAGTCGAGGGCTCGGTGGCCTTCCGCCGGAAGAGCGCGGTCCAAAGGAAGGGTTCACCGAAGAGCGGCGAATCGGGCGCTTCGTCCCGCATGCGGCGCAGCTCGATCTCGGTGAGGTCGGAGAAGATCCAGCGCAACGACTCCGGCGTGTAGGCGAGCCCGCCCTGCAGGCCGGACCGGGTGTAGAAGTCAGCGTCGCTCAGCTCCGAGCCCATGGCACCGGCTGCGAAGCAGGTGAGGGCGAGATACCCGCCCGGCGCCAGCACGCGCTCCAGCAGAGCACGGTAGCTGATGCGTCGGTGCGGCGGGAGATGGTGGAAGCAGCCGGAATCGTAGATCAGGTCGTACCGGCGGTCATGTGCGGAGAGCAGATCGAAGGCGTCCCCGCAGCGGAAGCGGACCGTGACACCCGCCTCTGCCGCCCGGCTCTCGGCCCAGTCGATCGCGGCCGGTGACAGGTCTACGGCGTCCACCTCGAATCCTCTGGACGCCAGATGGATGGCGTTGCGACCGGGACCGCAGCCCAGATCGAGTGCCCGGCCAGGCCCGATCAGCCCCCGGTCGAGCAGCGAGTCCAGGTTCTCGTCGGGCTTCGGCACGAAGAACGGAACCGGCTTCGAACGGTCGGCGTAGAAGCCGTCCCACCACGACGCGCCACCCGACGTCCAGCGGTCGGCCTCCGGCGCGAACAAGCCGTCGAGCAGCCTCAGAACGTCGTCCACACCTCGAATGTTCCGGTCCATCCGGCCCCCTTCCTGATATCGGCGAGGATAGGCTTGGCCGGCACGAAAAACCAGGTCAGGGCGGGTGCCTGGTGTCGCGCCGCGGGTGTTTCAGGGGGCCGCGGCGGGGCAGTGGGAACCCGCCCCGCGCCCGGGGTGAACGACCCCTCGAAAGCCGCCGACAGGGTGCCGTGACACCATTCCCGGCGCCGTCGAGCCCTCCTTCTCCAGCAATCTGCCGGACCTCGGATCAAGCGCCGAGACCTCGTGCAGTGAACCCCGCCCTGGCCGCGAGCGCGGTCAGTTCCTCCACGCGTGCGGCGCGCAGGGACACCACCGGGTAGCAGTCCGAGTCGATGTCGAGGACGGCAAGCGCCGCGCCGACGTCGCGATAGTGCCTGCCGCACGCCTGCAGGAACTCATGGGTCGGCAGGAGCATGTCCTGCGCGTCGACCAGGACCCAGGGATCCACGGACGGTCGCGACGCAAGCGCTCGAAGCTGGGCCCGTATCTCCTCGGCATCCTCCTTCCAGTCCAGCTCGGCCAGCAGCCGGTGGTCGGCGAGAGCATCGACGAGCGCTGTCCAGGCGAGATCGGGCCGGGGTCCTGCGATGCCGCGCTCCGCCAACTGCGCGGCATGGTCGCGCACATACCCCGCGGGGTCGTCGTGGGCGTGCAACACCCGCGCGGCGACGGCCTCGTGGGCGGGCGCGAGCAACGCCGCCAGAGCGGCCAGGGACGTACGGGCTTCGTCTGTACCGGACATGGCGAGGGCTCCTTGGGCGGCCGTGGGGCTGCGTCGCGGGTGGGATGAGGCACCCGGTCCGGCGCCCTCGTAAAACCCTGCCACAGGGGTACGACAACGACGTGCCCGCAGTGGACGATGCACTCGCCAGGGGTCTCACGGGCGCCGGCATCAGCTTTCGAGGACAGCGACTTCGAGCCCGCGGAGCCGGTCCGGGTCCGCCACCACGTCGATCCCGGTGATCAGTCCGTCGACGATCGCGAAACCGAGGACCAGCCGCAGACGGCCCAGGGGGGCCATCACGAGCGCGACAGCACCGCCGACCAGCGCCACCCCGGTGAACCGCGCCCGTCCGGTGGCGGCCATCGCACCCTTCGCCACGGTGACGTCACCACGGACCACGACGGGTTCGGGGGTGGGCACCACCGAACGGTCGGCGTGCAGCACCACATCCGGATGGAGCAGCGTCACCAGGGCGTCGAAGTCCCCGGCGCGGGACGCGGCCAGGAAGGCCTCGACGATCTGCCGACGTCGTGCCAGGTCAGCATCGGGCAACGCTGTGCGCCCCTGGACCCGGCGGCGGGCCCGGCTGGCGAGTTGCCGCGCCGCGGCCGGCGAACGGTCGAGCAGTGGGCCGATCTCGTCGAACGGCACAGCGAACATGTCGTGCAGTACGAAGGAGAGACGCTCAGCCGGCGAGAGGGTGTCGAGGACCACCAGCAGCGCCAGCCCCACCGAGTCGGCGAGCAACTCCTCCTGCTCGGGATCTTCGCCCTCCTCGGCGCCGCCGGCCCGGTCGTACGTGTCGAGCGGGTCCTCACGCCGGGTGTGACGCGCGCGGAGCATGTTGAGACAGACCCGGCCCACCACGGTGGTCAGCCACCCGGTGAGGTTCTCCACCTCGCTGATGTCGGCCCTCGAAGCCCGCAGCCAGGATTCCTGAAGGGCGTCATCGGCCTCACTCGCCGAACCCAGCATCCGGTAGGCCACAGCCTTCAGGTGGCCTCTGTCGTGCTCGAACCGTTCGGTCAGCGATGTGGGGTCGTCCATGGGTCACAGTCCTCCGTAGGCAGGTGTCACGAAGGTGACACCCGGAAACCTACTGGTGTGACCGCGGACCGGCACGGCTCCGCATAGTCCGGTGCCGCGCACCTGCCGCACTGCGGGGCTGTCCCCGGGACGGCCCGCCCCGGGGACAGCCCGGCTCAGACGCCGGCAGCTCGCGCCGCCTCGTATACCTCGGCCGCCACATCGATGAGCTCCGTGGCGTCACGGGTGGTGCCCTGGAGATCCAGCATGAACTCGGGGACGCCCGTGGCCGCGTGGGCCACCAGGTCCTCGACGATCTGCGCGGCGCTGCCGTGGAACGGCTGCCGGTCCTGACCCTTCACCGGTTCGGCGCTGTACCGCGCGTTGGCGCGGGCACAGACTCCGACCGGCCGCTCTCGCCCGCGCTCGGCGGCGGCGTCCTGCACCCGCTGCCACTGCTCGGACAGCTGCGACGCGCCCATGGCGACGGGCATCCAGCCGTCGGCCCGGTCGACCAGACGGCGGGTGGCCCGTGGACTGTTGGCCGGCAGGTAGACCGGGATGGGACGGGCCGGCTTCGGCCCCACCTCGGACGGGGCGATCGTGGTCAGATCGCCCTTGTACGAGACGGGGTCCGGCCCCCAGACGGCCGCACACACGTCGAGGAGCTCGTCGAGAACCGCGCCGCGCTTCTCGAAGGGGGCGACGGAGGCAGCCGCGTACTCGTCCAGGGACCAGCCCGTTCCCAGCCCCGCGATGACCCGGCCACCGCTGGCCGCGTCCAGCGAGGCGAGCGAACGGGCCAGCTGGAAGGGGACATGCAGCGGCGCGACCAGCACACTGGTCCCGAGCCGGGCACGGTCGGTGGCCGCCGCGGCCAGTGTCAGCGTGACCAGCGGATCGGCGACGCTGCGGTACTGATCGGGCCAGGCCAGCCCCGGGATCCCGTACAGGCCCTGGGTGGCGGGCTCTGGAAAGAGCACCCGCTCGAACACCCACAGACTCTCGTACCCGACTGCTTCCGCAGCCCGTGCCACCTCGACCACGTCGCGGCCGAGGTCGTACTGCTTCATCTGCGGAAGGCCAAGACCGAGTGGGATCGGCATACGTCTGACTCCCTCTGTGCGGTGTACGTGCGGTGTACGGGGCAACTACCTTACGGTGAGGCAGAGGTGAGGGGGTGTCCTACGCGGTGAAGCGGTGGCTTCCGGAACCGGCCCGGAACACCGCGCAGCCCTCCTCCTCGCGCAGGAACGTGGCATGCGTGTGAGTGACCGTGTCCGGGGTCTTCGCGGGGACCCACACCTCGGCGGTCGTGTTCGGGGGCACGGTGCACTTCAGATCGATTCCGCCGGACCGCAGCTTCCACTGGGTGGTGACGGGGCCGTAGACCGAGGCGAACGTGGCACGGGCCGAGGTGACGTCGCCGCCCGGACGCGGACGGATGACGATCTCGCGGAACCCGGGCCGGCCCGCCGAGATGCCGGCGATGTTCGTGTACATCCACTCACCGACCGACCCGTAGGCGTAGTGGTTGAACGAGTTCATCCCGGCATCCTGGAAGCTGCCGTCCGGCCGGATGGAGTCCCAGCGCTCCCACATGGTGGTGGAGCCCTTGTCGATCTGGTAGCCCCAGCTGGGGAAGGAGTGCTGCTGGAGCAGGCGGTAGGCGATATCGGTGTGGCCGGTCGCGGTGAGCACGGGCAGCAGCCGGGGTGTCCCGAGGAAGCCCGTCGACAGATGCCAGTCCTTCGCCTCGATGAGAGCGACAAGCCGGTCGGCCGCCGCCTCTCGCAACGTCTCCGGCAGCAGGTCCATCGACAGGGACAGGACATACGCCGTCTGCGTGTCGCCCTTCACCCGTCCCTCGGCGCTGACGTACGCGGTCCTGAACGCCTCGGTTATGCGGATGAACAGGTCACGGTAGGGGGCAGGGTCCTCGCCCAGTTCCGTGGCCGTCCGGGCCGCGAGATCGGCACTGTGCGCGAAGTACGCGGTGGCGATGACGTCCTTCGGTGTCTCGTCGGAGACGTTCAGCCAGTCCCCGTATCCGCCGTCCGGCCGCAGCAGGCCGTCGCTGTTCTTCTCCAGGAACTTCAGCCAGGCCCGGATGGACGGCCAGGCGTCCTTGAGGACCTGCTGGTCCCCGTACGCCTGGTACAGCGACCAGGGGACCGTGACGCCCGCGTCTCCCCAGCCTGCGGCGCCGTTGCCCACGTTGCCGACGATGGGTGCCACGTCCGTGAAGGCGCCCTCGGCGGTCTGGGCGTCCCGCAGGTCCACGAGCCACTTGGTGAGGAAGCGGGCCGACTCCATCGTGTACGCGGCAGTCGGTGCGAAGACGTTGATGTCGCCGGTCCATCCCAGCCGCTCGTCCCGCGCGGGCGTGTCCGTCGGGACCGAGAGGAAGTTGCCGCGCTGACCCCATGTGATGTTGCTGTGGAGCTTGTTGAGCATCGGGACGTCGGTCTCGAACTCGAAGGTGAACGGGGCCGAGGTGTGCATGACACGACCGGTCAGCGCACTGGCCGGGGGAGCGGAGGGGAGGCCGGTCACCTCGACGTAGCGGAAACCGTGGAAGGTGAAGCGAGGTTCGTACGTCTCGCCACCGCCACCCTTGAGGACATAGGTGTCGGTGGCAGCGGCGGTGCGCAGATTCGCCGTGTAGATGGTGCCGTCCGGATTGAGGACCTCGGCATGGCGCAGACGCACGGTCGTGCCCGCCTCGCCCGAGACGTGCAACCGCACCGAGCCGACCATGTTCTGGCCAAGATCGAAGACGAAGACGCCCGGCATGGGCTCGGTCACCTTTCTGGTGGGCAGCTCCTTGGCCACCCTGACCGGACCGTCCACCTGGGCGACGATCAGTCCGGGAGCGGCATCGTCGGCGGCGCGGATCTCGGACCAGGTCCGGTCGTCGAAGCCTGCTGAGGTCCAGCCGGCTGTCTCCTTGCGCGCGTCGTACGATTCGCCGCTGAGCAGATCGGCGGAGACGATCGGCCCGGAGGCGGCCCGCCAGTCCGTGTCCGAGGTGATGCGCAGGCTCGTACCGTCCGTGTACTCGACCTCCAACTGGGCAAGAAGCGCCGGACGTTCGCCGTACTGATGAGGCCCGAACATACCGACGTTGCCCGCGTACCAGCCCGGTGCCAGGTACGCGCCGATGGCATTCGCGCCGGGCTTCAGCAGCGTGGTGACGTCGTACGTCTGGTACTGGACGCGTTCGCGGTAGTCCGTCCAGCCGGGAGCCAGCTGATCGCGGCCCACACGGCGGCCGTTGAGGTGGGCCTCGTACAGGCCCAGGGCGGTGGCGTACAGGCGCGCCCGTGCGACCTTCTTGCGCGGGAGTCGGAACTCGCGCCGCAGCTGGCTGGCTGCGAATACCCCCGGCACGACCTTGCCCCAGGGGGCGGCTCCCCAGGCGGCCGCCTCCTTCGCGGCCGGCCAGCCGCTGTCGTCGAAGCCGGGTCCGCGCCAGTCGCCTGAGGGTTCCGTGTCCGCCGACTTCCAGGAGGCGTCGGTGACGACGTTCTGATCGCCGGACGGGGCGCGCAGGGTGAGCGCGGCGATCAGGCCGGCAGCTCCTTCGCTCGCGTTGTCCGCCGACACGGCGAGGATGTTCCTGCCGGGAGTCAGGTGCTCCAGAACGTCGACGACCGCCGGGTGGCGCCAGCCCTCGTTGTCGGTCGCCAGGTCGGTGCGGGCGACCTCGGCGCCGTTCACGGAGACGGCGTACACGTTGTCCGCGCTGATGGAGAGGGTTGCGGCGGTCACCCCGTCCGCGACATCGATGGTGCGGCGGAACCAACGGGTCCCGGCCGGGGCGCTGCTGGCCGGTTCGCCCTCGGGGAACCAGATCCAGGCACTGTCCTCGAGCGAAGGCGCGTCCGTGAGGGCCGGGGGAGCGGAGACCCAGGTGGCTGACCACTGCGCGGGGTCCATGAGGCCGGTCTCCCACCACGAAGGAGCGCTCCAGCCGGACTCGCCGCCGTTCGTGTCCCACACCCGCACGGACCAGAAGTAGCGTGTCCGCGGCTTGAGCCGGGGGCCCGCGTAGGGGACGAGGACGGACTCGCCGGCCGTGACCTTCCCGCTGTCCCAGACGTCCGGGTCCGACAGACGGGATTCGCTGGAGGCGACCCGGATCCGGTAGGCGCTCTGCTGTACATCCGGCTCGTCCGAGGTGATCGGCCAGCTCAGCCGGGGGTGTTGCGCGTCGAGGCCCAGGGGGTGCTGGACGTACTCGACGGTCGGCGCGGCGACGCGTGGCCCGCCGCGCCGCGTGTACCCCCGGGAGGGTGCCGAAGCCGGTGCGGCCACGGCTGGTGCGACTCCGGCTGCCACGGCGCCCACCGTGGCAGCCGCGCTCGTCAGGATGTTCCTCCTGCTGATCACTACGGCCCCTCACATAGAAGGTGATGAATCGATTCATAGAATGAACGTAGCTGAACGTATGGTCGGGCGAGGTGGGGGTCAATGAGTGTGCAGGGAGATTCTTGCTCGGGTGTTGCATTTGCGCAGTGCCCTCGAAGTGCACTTCACTGCACAGGAGTTACGCGATTGAACGGTTTCAATCGAGTCGCCTACGGGAGTGGCGTCGCCGCGGCACCATGAGCAGCCGGGCGCACTCTGGCCCTGCGTTCATTCTCTGACTATGGTCAGAGAATGAACGCAGGGCAGATCGACCAGGTGCGGCGGTTCAACCGCACCGTCACCGCGTGCGTGGGCGTGCTCCAGGACCGCTACCTGGCCCGCGACCGGCCCATCGGCGAGGCCCGGCTCCTGTGGGAGACCGGTGAGCAGGGGCAGGACGTACGGCGGCTTCGCGAGCGACTGGGCCTCGACTCGGGATACATCAGCCGGCTGCTGCGCTCGCTGGAGACCGACGGCCTGGTGACAGTGGAACCACACCCCGAGGACAGACGCGTACGCCAGGTCCGGCTCACCGCGGCGGGCCGCGCGGAGCGCGCGGTGCTCGACGGACGCAGTGACGAACTGGCCGGCTCCCTGCTGGCCCCGCTCAACTCCGCCCAGCGTGTCCGGATCGTGGCCGCCATGGCGGAGGTCGACCGTCTGCTGACCGCCGCGACCGTCATGCTGGACGCCGTTGACCCGGACCACCCTGATGCCCGGCACTGTCTGCGGTCCTATGCCGGCGAACTGGCGGAACGCTTCGACACCGGCTTCGACCCGGCACGGAGCCTGCTGCCCGACGCGGGGGAACTACGCCTGCCCCACGGGCTTTTCCTGGTCGCCCGGCTCCACGGCGAGCCCATCGGCTGTGCGGGGCTGAAGCTTCCGCCCGGCGCTCCGGCCGAGATCAAACGTATGTGGGTCGCGCCCCGGGCCCGGGGGCTCGGCCTGGGCCGCCGGTTCCTGACCGAGCTGGAGGCGCGGGCCCGCGAACACGGCCGCGACGTGCTGCGTCTGGACACCAACAGAACGCTCACCGCCGCGATCAGCCTCTATCACTCCGCCGGCTTCGAGGAGGTCCCCGCCTTCAACGACGAGCTGTACGCCGACCACTGGTTCGAGAAGAGGGTTGCCGTGCCCCGGTGACTGACACTTTCGGACGCTGCTGACCGCTCTGCTACGGCTTCCCGGGCGCGGTCGACCGTTTGGTGATCTCGGTCCTGACCGTCTCGCGCAGTTCGTCCGGGGTGAAGCCGAGAGTGCGCAGGATCTGGGCGGCGGGGCTCTCCTCGGCACGGATCAGGCCCAGGAGTGTGTGTTCCGTGCCGACCCAGTCGTGGCCGAGGTCATTCGACGCACGACGCGCCTGCTCGATAGCCTCTTTGCTCTCCGGCCGGAACGCGATGTGCCCCCGCAGCGCCTTCTCGCCGGCGGGCGGCATCGCTTCCTCGACGGCGTCGCGGATGCGTTGCTCCGAACCGGCTTTCGCGGTCAGTACCTCGTACGCGAGGCCCTGCGGTTCGCCGAGCAGGCCGAGCAGGATGTGTTCGGTGCCGATGAAGCCGTGCTTGTGCGTTCGGGCGGCCTCCTGTGCCAGCACGATGATGTGGCGGTTCAAGTTGGTGTACCGCTCGAAGGGGCCGGGTGCGTGGCGTTGCTGGGCGGCCTGCTTGGACACCCCGATGGCATCGCCGATCTCGGTCCACGACGCGCCGGTCTGCTTGGCCTGACTGACGTAGTGGTCGATGAGCTGGTCACCGAGGTCGGACAGGGTCTGGGCGCGCAGTCGTGCCTCGCTGATGCGGGCGAGTTCGTCGGCGCCGGTGAGTTCCTCGTCGAGACGGGCGATCAGGTCAGCGAGGCTGATGTCGAGTGGACTCATGCGTCAATTTTAAGTTGACGGCCAGGCGTCGTCAACGTGTAATTGACGATCCTTTCCCGAATGGGATCGGGGTTCGCCGGCCTCGCACGGCTGCGGCACCTACCGCCGACTTCTCCGTGCCGCGGCGTCACGGAAGCCGAACGGCCACCGATCGCATCGGCCTGCGCGCCGCCTGTCGGTGCTCAACTGCCGAGCTGCTTCGGTGTCCGACGCAGCCGCTCCGAGAGCTTCCGCCGCGGAGGCCGGGCGATGATGTCGCCTCCACGGGACTGCCCGGCCAGGAGTACGCGCAGGACAGTGGGGGCGTCGGTGTCGGATGCCGGCCGCACCTTGACGTCGCCACTGCTGCGCTCCAGACCGTCGGTGTCGACCACGATCCCGGGCCGGGTCACCAGGATCAGGTTTCCCCCGATGCGCAGATCGACATCGAGCCGAAGGGTGCTGTGGGTGATCAACGCGTCGGTGAAGTCGAGCTTCGCGTCGCAGAACATCAGGCGGATCTCCATGCGGCGCGGGACCAGCCAGCGGCCGGTGCGTGAGACATCGCCGAAACGCTGGTCGATCCGGACCAGATCCTTGGCTTGTGGGGGCATGCCCTCCGAGGGCAGGTCGGCGGTCAGCCCGGCCAGGTCTCCAGCGGTGCGGGCGGACAACGCCGCGTCCAGACGCTCGTCCAGCTCGGCGGCGGTCAGTCGCCCGTCTCCTGCGGCAACCTGCAAGATCTCCACGACCTGGTCCCGCTCCCGGTCGGACGCCCGCATGTCGGGCCTTTCGCCGGGACCGGAAGAGTCGTCATTCGGCCTGAGTTCACCCGTCATACGCGGCATTCTCGTGGACGGCCCGGACTCCCGCAACGTTGGTGATCGCACCGCCGGGTGGAACGGAGCCATCGTCGATCCCTTGCCCCATCGGCACGGGCCACGGCCACACCGTGCCGACGGGGAACTGCGTGCGCGGCCGAGGTCCGAACGGCCGCGGACGCATCGGGCCCCTGCGTTACTCGGCCAACGCCCAGACCTGGTTCTGCTGATTGGGGCGGGAGTTGGCGCAGGTAGCGACGAGCAGGGGATTGCTGTCCGTGGTCCGGGAGGCGTACGCATCCAGGCAGTGCCCGGGCACTCCGGAGTTCTCCAGAAAGCCGTTGCGCTGGTACATCCACTTCTGAGTGGCGCTGCCGTCACAGGGGTTGAGCGCGGCCCAGTAGCCGGTGTAGGTGTCGTTGCTGCGGCTTACCGCGTCGAGGCACTTGCCCAGGGCGCGGACGGTGCCGTCCTCCGGCAGGGTCCAGCGTTGGTTGGCCGCGGCGTTGCAGGTGTACAGGACGACCGGGTTGCCCCTCGCCGTGCCCGCGCCGCTGTCGTCGACGCATGTGCCGCCGATTCCGGTGATCTGCCCGGTCGGCTGCTGACCGGTGCAGCCCGCGCCGGGGGAGACGCGGAAGATGGCGGTGCCGTGCGGGGGGACTGTGGCGCTGATGGTGGCCGTGGTGGAGGCGGCTCCGGTCCAGAGGTCCTTGACCGAGGCGGAACATGCGTGGCCGCCCAGGAATCCGACATCGGTCAGCGTCGTGCTCGCCCGGACAGGCGTGGAGCCGCGGTTCAGGAGGGACACGGCGCGGTCGCCGTTGGCCAGGGGGCGGGCCAGTACGTCAGTGGTGCCGTTGCGCGAGACGACCCCGGCCTGCCGGCCGAGCGGGTCCTGGTCGATGGCGATGACATCCGTGTTGCCGATGGTGGCCAGGGAGTTGGCACTGAGCGAGGCGACGTCCGTGCTGAGGATCAGCGGTGAGGCCATCATCGACCAGAGTGCGAACTGGGTCCTGGACTCCTCCTCGGTGAGCGCGTCACCGGGGATGAGGAAGTCGGGGTCGTTCCAGCTGCCGGGGGCCGCATAGCGCGACAGCAGAGAGTTGTACGCGTACTGCGCCATGATCCCGGCGCCGTTGGTGGCCTTGTCCCACGCGGACCCTTCCGCATTGTGCATCTTGACGTCGTAGCCCTCGCGCCAGAGCTGCCCGCTCCGGGAGGCCGCGTCGATCACGTCGTACCAGTCGGACAGATCGGTGGCGCCGATGTAGAAGTAGGCGGGGGAGGACTCGGAGAACACCATGTCGCGCTTCGACGTATTGGCCTTCATCGCAGCCGCGAAGTCGTTGTATGCGTTGATGTAGCCGGTGGCGCTGTTCGCGGAGGACGGCATGTTGCAACCGTCGAGCTTGACGTAGTCCACTCCCCAGGAGGCGAAGAGGTTCGCGTCCTGCTGGAAGTGGCCCCAGCTGCCGGGGAAGCCACCGCACGTCGATGTGCCGATGTCGCCGTAGATTCCGAACTTGAGCCCCATCTTGTGCAGTCTGGTGCCGAGGTAGGCCATGCCGCCCGGGAACTTGGCGGTGTCGACGACGAGACTGCCGTCGCTGTCGCGTGCAGTGGTGGTCCAGCAGTCGTCGACGGTGACGGTGTCGTAGCCCTTCGCGGCAAGACCGGTGTCCACCAGTGCCTGGGCCTGGTCGAGGATGAGCTGCTGGGACGGGCCCTGGTCACCGCTGTTCGGCACGTTGGTGCCACAGCCGTAACGCGCCCAGTTGTTGAATCCCATCGGCGGTGTGAGGGCGAGGGCGTTGCCGTTCGGGCTGGTTGCCGTCGGGGATGCCTCGGCCGGCGGTGCAGTGACGGTTCCTGTCAGCACCACAGTGGCGGCCACGGCTGTGAGAGCAGCCTTCCACCTGCGGGACCGTTGGGTTCTCTTCATAGGACGCCGGTACTCCTGTGACTCGATGTGAGCATGACAAAGGTAGGAGCTGTCAGTGCAGTGCATGAATTGACGTACGTCAATAGATGCTTGAAATCCCAACTCTTCAATCATTGGCAATCATTGAATGTGCGTCAATGCCGTCAAGGTGGGTCGGCATGTCCGGAGTGTGGGTGATCCGTCGCCCTGAGGTCGGATGTGTAACCCATCGACAGCGTGATGGTGCATGACTTTGTCTGAGTGCGCCGGTCGGTGCCGATGTGAAGACCGTTGACAAAAGGGTGACCTGCTAGAAACCTGTCACCTCGACGCCGCAAAAAATTGACCAGATCACTCAAATTTCCAGGCAATGAGCGTGAGTTTTCCGGCAGTTAGTGCGCTCTCCCTCCTGCCGGCGTACCTGATCGCCCCCATCGGTGCACCGGCAGCCCACACCCGGCCCTCACCGGCCGCGTGACGCCGAACGCGTTGCGCGGCCGGCGACGTGCCGCCGTGTCCTCCCGGTCCCGCGGCCCACGGAACAGAGGACAGCATGAGACGGAAGCAATTCGTATGGCGGTTCCTCATCGGGGCGGTGACAGCCGCCCTGATGACGGTCGGGCTCCTGCCCGTAACCGCCTCGGCAGCGGCACCGGTCCCCGATCTCGCCCTCGGGAAGCACGTGACGACCAGCGGGTCGAACGGCGCCTACCCGGCCTCGAACATCACCGACGGCAGCCAGCAGACGTACTGGGAAGGGCCCGGCGGCACGTTTCCGCAATGGGTCCAGATAGACCTCGGTAACCGGTTCGACGTCGACCAGGTGGTGCTGAGACTGCCCAACACGTGGCAGGCGCGGACCCAGACACTCGGTATCACAGGCAGCACGGACGGCGACAGCTTCAGCGCCCTGTCCGCGCCGGCCGCACGCGCGTTCACCCCGACGGATGCCAACACCGTCACCATCGGCTTCACTGCGAAGCAGACGCGGTACATCCGTGTGCAGATGACAGCCAATACCGGATGGAGCGCCGCACAGCTCTCCCAGGTGGAGGTCTACGGGCAGGATGCCGGGGACCATCCCGGCTTGCCGGCCGCCGACGGCTCCAACCTGGCTCTGAACAAGCCGATCGAGGCTTCCTCCGCCACCCAGAACTTCGTGGCGGCCAACGCCAATGACGACAAGGCCGACACGTACTGGGAGTCGAACGGCTACCCCTCGACGCTGACGGTGAAGCTCGGCGCCGACGCCGATATCGAGGCAGTGGTCCTCAAGCTCTCCCCGGACCAGGCCTGGGCTGCCCGCACCCAGAGTCTCCAGGTTCTCGGCCGCGCCCAGTCCGGCACCGGCCTCACCTCGCTGAAGGACCGCGCCAACTACACGTTCAGCCCCACCGGCAACCAGAACACGGTGACGGTTCCCGTGACCGGCCGGTACGCGGACATCCAGCTCAAGTTCTTCTCCAACACCGGAGCCCCCGGCGCCCAGGTCGCCGAGCTCCAGGTCGTCGGGACCGCCGCCCCCAACCCCGACCTGACCGTCTCCGAACTGACATGGTCGCCCGCCTCGCCGTCGGAGAAGGACGACGTCACCGTGAGCGCCACCGTGCACAACGCGGGTACGGCGCCTTCCGCCGCGACGAGCGTCGACGTCAGCCTGGAGGGCGTGGTCTCAGGCAGTGCACCGGTGAGCGGTCTCGCCGCCGGCGCCTCGGCCACCGTGCAGGTCGACGTCGGCAAGCGGCCGATGGGCAGCTACAGCGTCTCGGCGGTCGTCGATCCGGCCGACACGGTCATCGAACAGGACAACAGTAACAACAGCCGCACCGCGGCATCCGAGCTCGTGGTCGCGCAGAGCCCCGGCCCCGACCTGGAGGTGCTCGGAATCACCTCCAGCCCGGCGAATCCGGCTGAGGGCTCCGCCGTCACCTTCACCGTTTCCGTACACAATCGCGGTACCACTGCGGTGAGTTCCTCGACCGTCACCCGCCTCCTCGTCGAGGGCACCACGCTGAACGGAGCGACCGGCGCGGTCCCCGCCGGTGGCACCGTCACCGTGCCCGTCAGCGGGAGCTGGACCGCGAAGACCGGTGGCGCCAATCTGACGGCCACCGCGGACGCGACCGACACCGTCGCCGAGACGAACGAGAACAACAACGTCTTCTCGCGTGCCATCGTCGTCGGCCGCGGAGCCGCTGTCCCGTACACCGAGTACGAGGCGGAGAAGGGCGACTACGAGGGCACCTTGCTGACCTCCGACAAGAAGCGCACCTTCGGGCACACCAACTTCGCCACCGAGTCCTCGGGCCGCCAGTCCGTGCGTCTCGACTCGACGGGCGAGTACGTCGAGGTCACCTCGACCGTGCCCTCCAACTCGATCGTCGTCCGCAACTCCATCCCCGACGCCTCGGGCGGCGGCGGGGCCCAGGCCACGATCAGCCTGTACGTCAACGGCACCTTCGAGCGCAAACTGACTCTCTCCTCCAAGCACAGCTGGCTGTACGGCGACACGGACAGCCCGGAGGGACTGACGAACAGTCCAGGAGGAGACGCCCGCAGGCTGTTCGACGAGTCCAACGCCCTGCTCGGCGCGACCTACCCCGCCGGTACGACGTTCCGTCTCCAGCGCGACGCCGGCGATTCGGCTTCCTTCTACATCATCGACCTCGTCGATCTGGAACAGGTGGCACCGCCGGCGGCGCAGCCGGCCGGCTGCACCTCGATCACCAATTACGGAGCTGTCCCCAACGACGGGATCGACGACACGGACGCCATCCAGCGGGCCGTGACAGCCGATCAGAACGGTGACATCGGCTGCGTGTGGATTCCGCCGGGGCAGTGGCGGCAGGAGCAGAAGATCCTCACCGACGACCCGCTGAACCGCGGGCAGTACAACCAGGTCGGCATCAGCGACGTCACGATCCGCGGTGCGGGTATGTGGCACTCCCAGCTGTACACCCTCACCCCGCCGCAGGACGCCGGCGGGATCAACCACCCGCACGAGGGCAACTTCGGCTTCGACATCGACGACAACACCAAGATCTCGGACATCGCGATCTTCGGCTCCGGCACCATCCGCGGAGGTGACGGCAACGCCGAGGGCGGCGTGGGCCTGAACGGGCGCTTCGGCAAGGACACCAAGATCACCAACGTCTGGCTGGAGCACGCGAACGTGGGCGTGTGGGTCGGCCGCGACTACGACAACATACCGGACCTCTGGGGACCCGGCGACGATGTCGAGTTCACGGGAATGCGGATCCGCAACACCTACGCGGACGGCATCAACTTCGCCAACGGCACCCGCAACTCGACGGTGTTCAACTCCTCCTTCAGGAACACCGGTGACGACTCGCTCGCCGTGTGGTCGAGCAAGTACGTGAAGAACCCGTCGGTGGACATCGGCCACGACAACCATTTCCGCAACAACACGATCCAGCTTCCCTGGCGGGCCAACGGCATCGCGGTCTACGGGGGGTACGGCAACACGATCGAGAACAACATCATCTCCGACACGATGAACTACCCCGGCATCATGCTGGCGACGGACCACGACCCGCTGCCCTTCTCCGGACAGACACTGATCGCCAACAACGAGCTGTATCGCACGGGCGGGGCGTTCTGGGGCGAGGCCCAGGAGTTCGGTGCCATCACGCTGTTCGCGTCCGGTCAGGACATCCCCGGCGTCACGATCCGGGACACCGACATCCATGACTCCACCTACGACGGGATCCAGTTCAAATCGGGCGGCGGATCCGTGCCCGGGGCAAAGATCTCGAACGTCCGTATCGACAACTCCGTCAACGGGTCGGGAATCCTGGCCATGGGAGGCGCCCGGGGCAGCGCGACCCTGACCGATGTGACCGTCACCGGTTCGGCCGACGGCGATGTCGTGGTCGAACCAGGATCACAGTTCGTCATCAACGGCAGCGCCGGTAGGGCGTCCGCCAGAAAGTAGTCCGCGTCCGCGACCCGTACACGACCGGCCCCGGCCGGCGCGCTCGCCGGCGTGCCGGCCGGGGCCGCGGAGCGATCGCGGATACCCGCGGGTCGGCGATCCCTGCCGGATGCCGGTCACTCCACGATGCGGGCGGTGCGGGCGGCGGTCAGCCACTCGGGGAATTCCCCCAGCAGCCGGTCGTAGAGCTGGTGGTCGGTGGTGGACTGCGGCGAGCGGCCGGCGTGGAAGAAGCCGGCGTTGTCCACGACCCGCCGGTCCGGGACAGCGAGAGTGTCCAGCTTGCGAAGGAACGCGAACTCGTTGTCGTCGGGATCGCCGAAGCCTATGAACTGCCAGAACAACGGCAGCGCGGCTGCCTTGCACAGGTAGCGTTCAGCGGCGAACCTGCTGGTGGGGCCGCCGTCGGTCTGGAACACGACCAGGGCGGGGGAGCGGCTGCCGGATGCCGCGTAGTGGTCGATGACCTCGTCCATGGCCCAGTGGTAGTTCGTGCGTCCCATGTGGCCGAGATTCTGGTGCAGCTTCTCGATACGGGTGCGGTGCCGGCCGAGGGCCAGATCGGTCGAGCCGTCGACGTCCGTGGAGAAGAACACCACCGGCACGATGCCGTCGTCATCGAGATGGGCCGACAGCGAGAGCACCTGTTCGGCCAGGTTCTGCATGGTGCCGTCCCGGTAATACGGCCGCATGGACCCGGAACGGTCAAGTACCAGGTACACCGCGGCCCTCACCCCCTCCAGTCCCTGCCTGCGGAGGCTGTCTCCCGCCGCCTTGTACAGGTTCACCAGGTCAGGTGCACGCTCTTGCACTTTCGAAAGGCTGATAGCTGGGGCGGGCCCACTGCGGTTCGTCGCGGTCACTCCCCTATGGTGAGGCCTCTCGCCCGCGCGGTCGCACCCCGGGTAGCACCTGCCCGCCCGGCCACAGCGCTCCGCCGCACCTGGCTCAGGCGCTGAAGGCCTTTCGCAGGAGTTCGCCGAACTCGGCGGGGTGTGTGGTCAGGCCGGTGTGCCCGCCGGGGAAGTGGAGGAGTTCCGAGCCGAGACGCTCGGCCAGGAAGGGAGCGGGACGGTAGGACAGTTCGCCGCGTGAGTCCTCGCCGACGGCAAGCACCAGACGGTCCGAGAGCGCCTCGAGCCGGCGGATGTCCGGGACGTAGGACATGAAGGCAGGCACAATGCGTCCGACGAAGTACGGCAGATCGGCCATTGTCTGCTGGGCTCGCGCCGCCGCCTGGGGCGGAAGCTCGATGCCGGCCTCGACCTCGGTGCCGGCCCCGGCCTCGGGTCCCGCATCGGCGTCGATCCCGTCCCCCGGTCCCGCATCGGCCCCGGCCTCCGGCTCGCCCGTGTCACCGTCCTTCTTCAGACCTGCGGCGAACACCGCCATCGCGGGCATGAGCCCTTCCGCACGGAACGTCGCGGTCACGCGCCCGATGAGCGCGCGGTGTTCGGGGGAGTCCGGCAGGACCTCCACCATCGGCGGCTCGTGCGCCACGACCCGTGTGATGCGTCCGGTACGGGCGGTGAGCAGATGCACGGCGGTGATCGCCCCCGAACTGGCGCCGAATACGCGGGCCGGCTCGCCGGGCGAGAGCAGTTCCAGGATCCGGAACGCGTCGTCGGCGTGCTCCGCCACTCGCTGTTCGGCCTCCGGATCGTCCAGCGGGCTCCGGGACATGCCACGCGGGTCATAGGTCGCGACGGTGTATTCCTCGGCCAGATCCTCGGCGATGCCGTCGAAGGAGGCCGCGCCCCCTGTCCCTCCGGGGATCAACAGCAGAAGCGGCCCCTGGCCGCGCACCTCGTAGTGCAGGGTCGCGCCGTTCACACGAAGGCAGCCGACGGTCGGTTCGCTCATGCTGGGGCTCCATCTCGGGAGGCGGGCCAGTGCTCGAGGAGGGTATGGAGGGCTTCGAGGGCGCGCCCCCAGGAGCGTTGCGGTGAACGCTCGTGCCCGAATCCACCCGCCGCCTCCAGGGCAACGAAGCCGTGAAACGTGCTGCGCAACAATCGGACGGCGTCGGTCAGGTCGGGCTCGGCCAGCCCGTAGGCGCGCAGCATGCCGTAGGTCAACTCGATCGCGCGCCGCGGCCCGGGCGCCTTCGCCACCAGCTCGGGATCGATCTCCATCGGCGTCTGCGTCGCCATGTAGCGCCCCGGATGCTCCTGGGCGTACTCCCGCCAGGCATTGGCGAACGCGACCAGCGCGTCCCGGCCCGCGCGACCGGCGGTCGCCTCGGCGATCCGGACCGTCTTCTCGTCCGCCGCCAGCAACGCGATCCGCCCCCGCAGATCCTCAAGGCCACGGACGTGCGTGTAGAGACTCGCGTCCTTCACACCGAGCCGACGGGCCACCTGAGACATGGTCACCCGGTCGAGTCCCACCTCGTCCGCCAGCTCGGCGCCCGCGATCGTCACCCGCTCGACTGTCAGACCGGCCCGTGCCATGCGTCCTCCAAAATGACCCTAGGGCCTCTAGTTGTAAACTAGGAGCCCTAGGATTGGCAACCAGGAGGTCTTCGCCCCGACGCGGTGAGGGGTGCTTCAGTCCTTGCGGCCGGTGGCAGCGACGGTGACGCCGAGACCGATCATTGCGAGTCCGCCGGCCCCGCCCACCAGGGAGAGGCGCTTGGGAGAGCGGGTGAACCAACTCCGTGTGGTGGCCGCGACCAGCCCCCACACGCTGTCGGAAACCACCGCGATGACATTGAAGACAAGGCCGAGCAGCAGCATCTGCACTGTGACGTGCCCCTGCCGCTGGTCGACGAACTGCGGCAGTACGGCAGCGAAGAACACGATGGTCTTGGGATTGGCCACGCCGACTGCAAACCCCTCCCACAACGTGCGCAGACCGCCGTGGGCGGGGCCGTCACCGGCGAACGCGGCGCGCAGCGAAGCGCGCTGCCGCACAGCCTTCACGCCGAGGTACACGAGGTACGCGGCGCCCAACAGCTTCAGTGCGGTGAAGACGAGGGCGGAGCGTTCCACCACGGCCCCGACTCCCAGAGCGACGGCCACCACCAGCATGTAGGCGCCGAGCGTGTTCCCCACGACTGTTGTCAGTGCGGCGCGACGGCCCTGGGCAAGCGCCCGGCCGATCACGAACAGCACACTGGGGCCCGGGATCACGATCAGTGCGAACGACATGGCCGCAAAGGCCAGCAAGCGCTCCGTGGACACCATGACGAACCGCCTCCGGTCACACATAGGGCGTGCCGTCCACTGACGGCACGCACGGTCGGCGAAGCATCGCCGCCCCGCCCCTCGCGCCCATGTCCCCCTCGGCCAAACCGGGTTCAAGGCTGCCGGCAGTTTAGCGATCGTCCGCTGAAAGGGCATCGACTGTTACGGACGGTCCCGACGGGGCTCACCCTGCCACGTCAAAGGTGCCCGGCCGGAGTCGCGCCCGCTGCGAACAGGTTCGGTTTCGAAGGGTTTACCGCCAAGAGGGAATGAAGCGAAAAAAATACTAAGTAACCCACACCGGCGACAGTGAGGCTTCCCTCTATTTCATCTCGCCCGGACGTCCGGTTCAATGGTGGTGAGGTCAGCTGCAACGGTCGGGGGAAAGTTATCGTGTTGCCGGTCGAGGATTGAATCCGCCGAAAGCGGAAATGCATCTATCGAGCTTGTGCGGAACGTAGCAGGCGAGCTCGCCACGTCACATCAGGACCAGCCCATTCTCGTGTACCCGCATCCACCTTGAAGGGTGTGTGGGTGCTTCGTGTCCAAATTCCGTACGCCCCTGGGCTTTCCGGCTTCCCCTTGAGGTCGGTGAGCCCCGGTCCCCCTTGCCGCGATGCAGGCGGCGCGGCCGGTCACCCATTCCACGGAGGTGTTTCGGGTGTACGAATACGAACGGCACACCGGCGGGTACATTCACCCCTCGCGGCGATTATCGGCCAGGTATCAGTACCGAAGAATTCTACGCGCCTTGGCTTACCCCCTGCTCCTTTCGGCCACTCTATCCGTGGTTGCCGGTTCGCTGATTCTGCACTGGGACCCCGGACGCGTCAGCCCACTCTTCCTCGTGGGCACACTGCTCTACCTGGCCGCCCTGGAAGGACTCATCCCGCACCGTCGCGACTGGCACCCCAGCGGGCCGGAATGGCGCTGGTACGGCGTCTACTTCCTCCTCACCATGACGGGCAGCGCGCTGGCACAAGTCGGGGTGACGGCCATGGTCGGACGGCTGGCACCGACCGACCCGGTGCTCCCTCTGTGGGCCGAGATCCCGGCCGCCCTGCTGAGCGGTTCGCTCGCCAGCTACCTGGTTCACCGGCTCGGGCACACCAACCCTCTGCTGTGGCGGTTGCACGGTGTGCACCACGTACCGCAGAAGGTCAACGTCGCGAACAACGGTGTCAACCATGTCCTGGACATCGTCCTCGCCCAGGGTGCCGTCCAACTCACCCTGGCGGTGGCCGGTTTCTCCCGTGAGTCGGTGCTTGCCACGGGGCTGTTCGTGGCCGCGCAGGGCTACTTCGTGCACGCCAACATCGACGTACGCATCGGCCGGCTCAACCACGTCCTGGCCAGCCCCGAACAGCACCGACTGCACCACAGCACGGATCTGTCCGAGGCGGGTCACTACGGCTCCGACCTGTCGTGCTGGGACCACCTCTTCGGAAGCTTCACCTGGCGGCCGGGCCGAGAGCCGGCCGCGGTCGGTCTCGGCGATCCCAGCTCGTTCCCCGGAACCGGCGAGATCCTCGGGAGCCTGCTCCATCCGTGGCGCCGCACGAAGCGGCGCGGCGGCAAAAGCATCTGACCTCCGGGTTCCTGGCCCTGCACCACGGATTTCGGCGCTGCCGTCCCGGCAGCGCGACCACCTGAGGAGTGTGCGAACTTGGCTGACGCGATCAACGACGCTTCCACGGGCAAAGTGGCGATCGTGGGTATCGGCTGCCGCTTACCCGGCGGCGCATCCGACCACCGGGCCTTCTGGCAGAACCTGCTGGACGGCAAGGACTGCGTCATCCCTACGCCCGCGGACCGCTACGACGTCACCACCCTCAAGAGCCGTCACCGTGACAAGCCCGGTCGGCTGGCGGGCGGCAGGGGCGGATACATCGACGGTTTCGACGAGTTCGAACCGGCCTTCTTCGGCATCAGCCGACGCGAGGCCGATCACATGGATCCGCAGCAGCGCAAGCTCCTGGAAGTGGCCTGGGAGGCACTGGAGGACGGTGGCCAGGTGCCGGCCGACCTCGCCGGCAGCGACACCGCCGTCTACGTAGGGGCGTTCACGCTGGACTACAAGATCCTTCAGTTCGCCGATCTGAGCTTCGGGACGCTCGCCGCCCACACCGCGACCGGCACGATGATGACGATGGTGTCGAACAGGATCTCGCACTCCTTCGACTTCCGTGGGCCCAGCCTGTCGGTCGACACCGCGTGCAGCTCGTCCCTGGTGGCCGTCCACCTCGCATGCCAGAGTCTGAACAGGCGAGAGAGCGGCCTGGCGCTGGCCGGCGGGGTGCTGCTGCACATGGCACCCCAGTACACCGTCGCGGAGACGAAGGGCGGATTCCTGTCGCCCGAGGGCCGTTCCCGCACATTCGACGCCTCGGCCGACGGCTATGTACGCGCCGAGGGCGTCGCCCTGGTCGCACTCAAGCGACTGGAGGACGCCGTACGGGACGGCGACCCGATCCATGCGGTGATCCTCGGCAGCGGGGTCAACCAGGACGGGCGGACCAACGGGGTGACGGTCCCCAGCGCCGACGCACAGGTCTCACTCGTGCGGCGGGTCTGCGCCGAGGCCGGTATCACCCCCGGGGATCTGCAGTACGTGGAGGCGCACGGCACTTCGACGCCCGTGGGCGACCCGATCGAGGCCAACGCCCTGTCCCGTGCCCTCACCATCGGGCGGGCCCCGGGTGCCCGCTGCTATGTCGGCTCGGTGAAGGCGAACATCGGCCACACGGAGTCGGCTGCCGGCGTAGTGGGGCTCATCAAGACCGCCCTGGCTCTCAAGCACCGCCGGATCCCGCCCCACATCAACCTCGACACGGTCAACCCGGCCATCGATCAGAGCTCATCGCCGTACGAGATCCCCACCCGGGTGACGGACTGGCCCGAGCACGAGGGGCCCGCGCGGGCGGGGGTGAACGCCTTCGGTTTCGGCGGCACCAACGCCCATGTCGTCCTGGAGGAGCCTCCGGCGCGCCCGGCACCGCCCCGGCCGAAGGAGCGGAGCTGGAGCATCCTTCCGCTGACCTCCCGTCATCCGGACGCCCTCCCGCGGCTGGCGGAAGGAATCGGCCGCGAACTGACCGCAGAGCACGGCTCCGGAGTGGCTCTGGCCGACCTCGGCCACACACTCGCCCACCGGCGCCAGCACCTCGAATCGAGGCTCTCCGTCGTCTACTCGTCCCCGGAGTCCCTGGATGAGGCACTGGGGACATATCTGCGGGGTGAACCCCATCCCCGAGTGGTTCAGGGGCGGCAGCTGGACGCACCGGACCGCCGGCCGGTCTGGGTGTTCACCGGGATGGGACCGCAGTGGTGGGGCATGGGGCGGGGGCTGCTGGAGAGCGAACCCGTGTTCCGCGACGCGGTCACCGCGTGCGACCGGGAGATCCGGAAGATCACGGGCTGGTCCCTCATGGACGAGATGGCCGCCGACGAGGACCGGTCGCGGATGGCGGAGACCTGGCTCGCACAGCCGGCCAACTTCGCCGTCCAGATCGGTCTGGCGGCCCTGTGGCGGTCGTACGGTGTCCGCCCCGGCGCGGTGGTGGGGCACAGCACCGGAGAGATCGCCGCCTTCTACGAGGCGGGCGTCTACTCGCTTGAGGATGCCGTCGGGATCGCCGTCCACCGCAGCCGTCTCCAGCACACCCTGTCCGGAACGGGCACCATGCTCGCAGTCGGCCTGCCCGAGGACGATGCGGACCACCGGGTAGCGCCCTACCGGGACCAGGTATCCGTGGCAGCCGTCAACAGCCCCACCTCGGTCACCCTGGCCGGGGACCGGTCGGCGCTGACCGCACTGGCCGACGAGCTGCGGTCCGAACAGGTCTTCACCAGATTCCTTGCGGTGGAAGTGCCCTACCACAGCCCCGCGATGGAGCACATCAAGGATGAGCTGCTCACCGCGCTGGCGGACATCGAGCCGCGTCCGGCGAGGGTGCCGTTGCACCTCACGGGCCAGGAGGGTGTAGCCGAGAACGTCGTCCTGGACGCGGACTACTGGTGGAGGAACGTGCGCCACCGGGTGCGTTTCCAGGCCGCCGTGGACCGGCTCGCAGACGACGGCCACCGGCTGTTCCTGGAGATCGGCCCCCACCCGGTCCTCGGGCACGCGATCCGCGAATGCCTGGATGCCAAGGGGCACACTGCCGTCTCGGTGCCATCGGTGCGCCGCCAGGAGGACGAGACCGAGCGCTTCGCCGTCTCCCTGGCGAACCTGCACACCCTCGGAGCCGCCATCGCGTGGGACGTACTCCAGCCTGCCGGCGAGACGGTCCCGCTGCCGGCCTACCCCTGGCGTCGGGACCGTCACTGGACGGAGCCGAGCGCCGTCGCACAGATCCGTCTAGGCCTGCTCGACCACCCCCTGCTCGGCCGCCGCACCGATCACCCGGAACCGGCGTGGGAGGCGCGGCTCGACACCGAGAGGCTGCCCTACCTCGCCGATCACCGCATTCAGGACTCCGTGGTGTTTCCCGCGGCCGGCTACCTGGAAATGGCGGCACAGGCCGTACGGGAACTGACCGGGGGCACGGACGTCGCACTGTCCGGCATCGAGCTGCGCAAGGCGCTCTTCCTCGCCGAGGACGATGTCCGCACGGTCCACCTGTCCGTGTCCTTGGAGGACGGGAGCTTTGTCATCGCAACCGCAGGGGCAGGCACGGAGGCGGAGCGGACGGTGCATGCGAGCGGCGCGGTCCACGCTGTGCAGCGCCGCTCGGCCGGACCGGCGCTCGACTCCGGCCCGATCAGGGAACGCAGCCGGCGCCGGCTCGGCAGCCAGGAGTGCTACGCCGCACTGGCCGGGCTCGGCTACCGGTACGGTCCTGCCTTCCAGGCCATCGAGGAGGTATGGATCGGCACCGATGAGGTCCTTGCACGGATCCGTCCGCCTGCGGAGATCGGGGCCGGCGCGGCAGACCACCACATCCACCCGGTACTGCTGGACGCCTGTTTCCAGACCTTGCTGACCCCGCAGATCCTGGCCCGGGACAAGGCGTCACCGGGCACCGGCATCCGGTTGCCCCTGTCGCTCGACGAGATGAGCCTTTCCCCCGTCGGCGACCAACCCCTCTGGGTGCACGGCACAGTGTCCCGCCACAACGGGGACGAGCTGGTCGGAGACCTCGCGCTGTACGCCGAGGACGGAACGGCGCTCGGCCGGATGCGCGGATTTCGTGCCGCGGACGTGGAACGCGCCGCCGGAGGCGTCTCCCGGACCACCGTCGACTCCTGGCTCGCCGAGCCGGTCTGGATCGACTGCCCATGGCCGCAGGACGCAGAGGAAGGCACGGCGGGGGGACAGGACTGGCTGGTCCTGGCGGACAACGGGGGAGTCGGCGACGCATTCGCGGAGCTGGTCACCGCGCGTGGCGACCGCTGCCGCCTGCTTCGCGCGGGCGACAACGGCGACCGGGCGGCAGCCGGCGGGGAGTTACCCGCCACGCGGGACTGCGCCGCCCGGCTTGAAGAGCGCTTTGCCGGGCTGGACCGCGACGGTGACGCGTTCCGCGGGACGGTCGTGCATCTGTGGAACCTGGACCTGCCCGGTATCGCTGCCAGCGAGCGGGCGGACCTGGCACGGGCTGCGGAGAGCGGAGCGTACTCTCTCGTCGCCCTCGCCAGGATTCTCCTCGCCCAGCCGGGCGGCGGGCGATTACATGTGGTCACCCGTGGCGCGCAGCCGGTGTCACCGGGGGAAGGAAGCGAACCCCTCGGGGCGCCTGCCTGGGGTGTCACCCGGGTCCTGCGACACCAGGAACTGGTGGGCCACCGCGGCAAACTGGTCGACCTCGACCCAGGACGCGAGCCCGGCCCGCCCGGAGCCCGTGCGGACGCGGAGGCCCTGCTGCGGGAGTTCCTCAGTGACGACGAGGAAGAGATCGGGCTGCGCGGGGAGCGCCGTGCGACAAGCCGTCTCCGGCCCGCCGAGGGGCTGACGAAGCCGTTGCCGCCTCGCATGCGGGCAGACGGAAGCTATCTCGTCACCGGTGCGTTCGGGGCGCTCGGCCGGGTGCTGTGCCGGACGTTGGTGAAGCGTGGTGCCCGCCGCATCATCCTGATGGGCCGCACGCCTGTACCGGAGCGCGGGCAGTGGCGTACGACCGATCCCGCAACGCCACAGGGCAAGGCCGTCGCCCTGCTCAGGGAGCTGGAGGCGGCCGGGGCACAGACGGTCCTGGCGCAGGTCGACGTGACGGACGAGAACGCGCTGACTGACTGGCTGGACGCGTACCGGCAGAGCGGCGCACCGCCGGTACGTGGTGTGTTCCATCTGGCCGGCCAGGTGCGGGACAGGCTCGTCGCCGCTATGGACCGTTCCACGTTCGACTCGGTGCTCGATCCGAAGACCGTGGGCGCGTACCTGCTGGACCGGCACCTCCGGGACGAGCCGCTCGAGCACTTCGTGCTGTTCGCCTCGATCGCCTCGCTGTTGACGACGGCGGGCCAGACCAACTACGCGGCGGGAAACGCATTTCTGGACGCTCTGGCTCACCGCAGGCGGGCGCAGGGCCTGCCTGCGCTGAGTCTGGACTGGGGCCCCTGGGCGACAGGAATGATCGAGGAATTGGGCCTGGCCGACCACTACCTTCGCAGCCGGGGCATGAGTTCGCTGTCCCCGGAGGCCGGGATGAGCGTCCTGGAACGCGTCATCGGGCAGGACCGGGCGCAACTGCTCGTCGCCACGGTCGTCGACTGGCCGACGTTCCTGGCCTGGTACGACACCCCGCCGCCAATGGTGACCGAGCTGGCCGCGGCTGCTCAGAAACATGAGGTGGACGAGGCCGACGACTTCCTCGACTCCTTCCGCGACGCAGGGGAGGCGGAGCGTCGCTCCCTGGTGGCCGACCGGTTCACCGCACTGACCGCGACCGTCCTTCGTACGGCGGCGCACGAGATCGACCCCGGAGCCGGACTGAGCGGGCTGGGGCTCGACTCGTTGCTCGCGATGGAGCTGCGCGCCAGGACACAGACCGACCTCGGGGTTGCCCTGCCGGTGGTCGCACTCCTCAGTGGCACGCCGGTCGGTGAGCTGGCCGGCCGGTTGTACGAGGGTCTGGTCGAACGGCTGGCGGCGGGCGGCGCCGCGGAGAGCGACGCATCCGCTGTCGAGGTGTTCACCGATGAGCTCAGCCATCCGCTCACACAGAACCAGAAGGCGCTCTGGTTCCTCAAGCAGCTCAATCCCGGTGGATACGCGTACAACATCGGCGGGGCGGTGGAGGTGCGTGCCGAACTCGAACCGGAGCTGATGTTCGAGGCGGTGCGCAGAGTGGTCGCGCGGCACCCGGCGCTGCGCGCCAATTTCTCGCTGGTGGACGGCGTGCCCATGCAGCACACGTCACCGGAGACGGAGCCCGACCTGGGACTGTTCGATGTGCAGGGGCAGGAATGGGAGCACATCGAGCAGGCGATCATCCGCGAGTACCGCAAACCGTACGACCTGGAACTCGACCGGCTTGTGCGGTTCCGGCTGTTCAAGCGCGGGCCGAGCCGCTGGATCATCATGAAGGCCGTCCACCACATCGTCTCGGACGCGGTGTCGACGTTCACGTTCATCGAGGAGCTCCTCGCCGTGTACGAGGCTCTGAAGCACGGGCGGGAGCCGTCGCTGCCGGCGGTGGGTGCCCGGTACCTGGACTTCCTCAACGAGCAGAACCGGTTCCTGGCGGGCCGTGAGGCCGGGAAAATGCTTGAGTACTGGCGCTCCCATCTGCCCGCCGAGGTGCCGCTCCTGGACCTGCCGGTGGACCGGCCGCGCCCCGCGGTGCAGACGCACAACGGTGCGTCGGAGTTCTTCGTGCTGGACACCGCACTCAGCGCCCGGGTCCACGCGCTCGCACTGGAACACGGCGTGACGCCGTTCATGGTCCTGCTGAGTGCCTACTACGTGCTGCTGCACCGCTATTCGGGCCAGGACCACGTCATCGTCGGCAGTCCGGTGACGGGCCGCACGCAGCAGGAGTTCGCCTCGGTCTACGGCTACTTCGTCAACCCGCTGCCCCTGCACGCGGACCTGTCCGCCGGCCCCACGGTCGCGGAGCTGCTGGCACAGGTCCGCAGGACGGTCCTGAACGGGCTGGACAACCAGGAGTACCCGTTCGTCCTGCTGGTCGAGGAGCTGGGACTGCAGCACGACCCCAGCCGCTCGGCGGTATTCCAGGCCATGTTCATCCTGCTCACCCACAAGGTGGCCACCGAGCAGTACGGCTACCGGCTGGAGTACATCGAGCTACCCGAGGAGGAAGGGCAGTTCGACATCACGCTCTCGGTGTACGAGGACGAGGCCGAGGGACGCTTCCACTGCGTCCTCAAGTACAACACCGATCTCTTCCTGGCCCGGACCGTGCGCCGCATGGCCGCCCACTATGTGCAGCTGCTCGACAGCATGACCCGGGCGCCCGCGGAACTGTCCACTGCGAGGCTGGAGATGCTCGGGGCGCGGGAGCGGGAGCAACTGGTCACCGAATGGAGCGGCGCCTCCCTGCTGCCGGCCGTGGCCGGGGACCGGAGGGACGAGGTCCGGCCGGTCCATCAGCTCATCGGTGACATCGCCGCCGCACACCCGGAGAGCGTCGCGGTGTCCGTGCCGTCCCTCCGGGGTGGCACGGCGCAACTGACGTACGGGGAGCTGGAGCGCAGGGCGAACGCGAGGGCGCGGCGGCTGCGGGAACTCGGGGTGGTGCCGGGGGCGGTGGTGGGGCTGTGCCTGGACAAGTCGCCGGAGCTGATCATCACCCTCCTCGCGGTCCTGAGGGCGGGCGGCGCCTATCTGCCCGTCCATCCCGACCAGCCCGCCGCTCGGGTCGCCCATGTCCTGCGTACGGCGGAAGCCGCCCTCGTCGTCGTCGACGACTGCCGGGCCGGCTGGGCCCAGGAACTGCCGGCCACCGTGGTGACCCTGGCCGGGCTGCGGGCGACGGAGACTGAAGGGCCTGCCCCGCAGGAATCGGCAGACCCGGACTCGGCCGCCTATGTCATCAACACCTCCGGCTCCACCGGCCGCCCCAAGGCTGTCCGGGTCAGCCACCGCAGCCTGGCCTCCGCGTACGGGGCATGGCTCCAGGAGTACCGGCTGGCGGACGGGGCGCGTGTCCATCTGCAGATGGCTGAGCCCTCGTTCGACGTGTTCACCGGCGACTGGGTGCGGGCCCTGTGCTCGGGCGGCCGCCTCGTCCTGGCCGACCGCGACCTGATCTTCGACACGGCCCGGCTGTACCGCACCATGCGGACGGAGCGGGTGGACTGCGCGGAGTTCGTCCCCGCCGTCGTACGGGGCCTGATGGACCACTGCGAGCGCGAAGGCGAACGGCTCGACTTCATGCGCCTGCTGGTGGTCGGCTCGGACGCGTGGAAGGTCGCCGAGTACGACCGGCTGCGCGGACTGTGCGGGGCCGGCACCAGGGTGGTCAACTCCTACGGCGTCACCGAGGCCACCATCGACAGCGCCCTGTTCGAGGGACCCCCGGACGGTCTCGAGCCGGGGCTGATGGTGCCGATCGGCCGCCCGCTGGCGAACAGCACGCTGCACATCCTGGACGAGCACGGCGAGCCGGTTCCGCCCGGTGTACCCGGCGATCTGTGGATCGGCGGCGCCGGTGTCGCGATCGGGTACGCGGGGGACCCGGAACAGACCGCGCAGCGCTTCGTGACCAGGGTCCTGAGCCGCGCGCCGGGCGCCGCACCGGTGCGCCTGTACCGCACGGGTGATGTGGCGCGCTGGGACACACACGGCCGGATGCATCTCCTGGGACGCAGCGATCACCAGGTCAAGCTCCGCGGTCACCGCATCGAGACCGCTGAGATCGAGTCACATCTGGCGGGCCGGCCGGGACTGGCCCGGGCAGTGGTGGCCGTCCGCCCCGACGCGGGCGGTGAGGCGGCCCTGTGCGCGTACTGCGTGATGGAACCGGGGCAGACACTGGACCGGCGGGCCCTGCGACGCCACCTCGCGGGAGCGGTCCCGGCCTTCATGGTGCCCTCCCACATCGTCGAACTGCCCCGGCTGCCGCTGACCGCGCACGGAAAGGTCGATATGAGTGGGCTCCCGACGCCGGCCGGCGGCGACCGGGAGCAGTCCTACGAAGCACCGGTGACGCTCTACGAACTGAGCATGGCCCGGCACTGGGAGGCGCTGCTCGGAGTGGAGCGGGCCGGTCTGGGGGACGACTTCTTCGCGTGCGGCGGGAGTTCGATCAAGCTGATCGAGCTGCTTCATCACCTGCGCACGGAATTCGGCATCGGCGTCCCCGTCAGCCGGCTGTACCGGGCCACGACGTTGCACGGCATGGCCGTGGCGGTGGAGGACCTCGTGAACAGCACCCCGTCCGAGGAGCTTGCCCACCTGACGTTCAACCCGGGCCCGGGCCGGCCGGTCTTCTGTTTCCCGCCGGCCGGCGGTCACGCACTCGTGTACCGCGGGTTCGCGGCGCAACTGCCCCAGTACCCGATCGTGGCGTTCAACTACCTGC
The DNA here is from genome assembly GCF_042882365.1 of Streptomyces sp. NPDC058221. Classification (NCBI taxonomy): domain Bacteria; kingdom Bacillati; phylum Actinomycetota; class Actinomycetes; order Kitasatosporales; family Streptomycetaceae; genus Streptomyces; species Streptomyces sp. NPDC058221. The sequence continues at coordinate 82,839 of NZ_JBHVWF010000010.1, forward strand.
CCGGTGAGGACAAGGTGGCGCGCTACGCGGACCTGGTGGAGTCGTTCGGGGAACAGGGACCGTGCCGTCTGCTGGGGTACTCACTGGGCGGCAATCTCGCGTTCGAGGTGGCCAAGGAACTCGAGTCACGCGGGCGTGAGGTCTCCCACGTCGTGGTGCTGGACTCCCGCCGGATCATGGATGCCTACGAGCCGGACGAAGAGGGGATCAGGGTGTTCGAGGAGGAGCTCGGCCGCCATCTCTACCGGCATACGGGGTCGGAGATCGTCGCAGCGACCGTGCTCGAACACGCAGCGGAGTACCTGAGTTTCTGCGGCAGAACCCCCAACACCGGGAGCGTGGCGGCCTCGGTCGGTGTGGTGACCGACCAGGAGAAGGCGGGCCTGTACGTGGCCGGCGCCCCAGGTGCCTGGCACGGCAGTTCCACCGGAGAGACACACGTTCTGCGCGGCTCGGGGACACATGCCGACATGCTCGATCCCAAACACCTCCCTCGCAACGCGGCGCTGGTGCGGGCCCTTCTCACGGGAGAGGCCGACCATGCGGGATGAGGCCGACTGGGGCTCCCGGCACCGGGAGCCCGGCAGCGCACCCCGTGTCATCGTCATCGGCGCGGGTGTGGCGGGCCTGTCCACCGGCTGCTACGCGCAGATGAGCGGAATGCGGACCCGCATCTTCGAGAAACACGTGCTGCCCGGCGGCTGCTGCACCGCCTGGTCGCGTGAGGGCTACCTCTTCGACTACTGCATCGAGTGGCTGATCGGCACCGCACCGGGCAACGACGCCCACCAGGTCTGGCGTGAACTGGGGGCACTGGACGGCAAGACGGTCAGGAACTTCGACCTCTTCAACAAGGTCGTCGACGAGGCCGGCCGGTCGGTGACCTTCTGGAACGAACCCGCCCGCCTCCAGGAACACCTGCTGCGCGTCTCGCCCGCCGACGCACGGCTGATCCGTTCCTTCTGCCGTGACCTGCGCCGGTTCACGGAGATCGAGCTGTACCCGTTCCTGACCGCACCCGGGCTGCGGACCGTACGGGAGAGAGCGGCGACCCTGCGCACCGTCCTGCCGGCGTTCCGGCTGTTCTGGCGCACAGCGGCCACCCCGATGCACCGGTTCGCGGACCGGTTCGAGGACCCGTTGCTGCGCAGAGCGTTCCGGAACATCTTCTTCCAGGACCCGGAGGGCTTCCCGCTGCTCCCGTACCTGTTCAACATGGCCAGCGCCCATCACGGCAACGCCGGCTTCCCGCAGGGCGGATCACTGGGCCTGGCCCGGTCGATGGAGGAGCGGTACACCGGGCTCGGCGGAGAGGTGACCTACCGGGCGCGGGCCGAGAAGGTACTGGTGGACAACGGGCGGGCGATCGGGATCGAGCTCCGCAACGGCCGCCGGTACTACGCCGAGCACACCGTGTCGGCCTGCGACGGACACACCACGGTCTACGGGCTCCTCGGGGGCCGTTACACCGGTCCCAGGATCGACCGGCTCTACACCGAGCTGCTGGAACGCCCCGGCACCCTGTTCCCCGCGGTGGTCTCCGCGTTCGTGGGCATCCGCGGTCCGCTGCCCGCCGAGGACGCCCACAGCACCACGTATCTGCTCCCGCCCCAGGAAGCGGCCGCCCTGCCCGGTGCGCTGCAGAGCAGCCTCGTGGTCCAGCTGCGCTCACGCTACTCGGACGGTTTCGCCCCGCCGGGGAAGTCGGTGGTCCACTGCACCTACTTCAGCGACTACACCTACTGGAAGGAGCTGCGCGACAGGGACCGCAAGGCGTACTGGGCACAGAAGCGCAGGGTGGCCGCCTTCGTGCGCCGGTTCCTGGAGGGCCGCTGGCCGGGCGCGGCCGGGCGGATCGAACTGGTGGAGGTGGCCTCACCGGCCACGACGCGGCGCTACACGGGCAACCACAACGGTTCGATCCTGGCGTGGAAGGCGTTCTCCGACGCCGATGACGTGGCGTCCGCCCTGGTCGGCAAGGGCCGGATGCGGCTGCCCGGGCTGAGCGGGTTCTCCATGGCCGGCCAGTGGGTCGGCATGGGAGGACTCATCCGTGCAGCGTCGACGGGGCGTTTCGCCGTCCAGTACCTGTGCGAGGAGCTGGGTCTTGCGTTCAGGGCGTGGGAGAGCACCGGAATCGGTCCCTGGCACCCGGGGAAGCTGGGCCGGCTGCCGCAGCTCGACCGGTGGTCCTCCGGAGAGGGAACCGGCGCGTGAGGAAGCGGAAGGACAGCCTCATGGCACAGCGGCCGAGCGACAGAAAGACCATGATCATCATTGGTGCCGGGCTCGGTGGCCTGTCCACGGGCTGCTACGCGCAGATGAACGGCTACCGGTCCCAGGTGCTGGAGATGCACGAGATCCCCGGGGGCTGCTGTACCGCGTGGGAGCGCGGCGACTTCACCCTGGACGCCTGCGTGAGCTGGCTGCTCGGCAGCGGCCCTGGCAACGAGATGCATCAGATCTGGCTGGAGCTCGGCGCGCTGCAGGGCAAGGAGGTCCGTCACTTCGACGTGTTCAACATCGTGCGCGGACGGGACGGCAGAGCGGTCTACTTCTACTCCGACCCCGACCGGCTGCAGGACCATCTCACCGAGCTCTCGCCCGCCGACGCGAAACAGATCAGGGAGTTCTGCCGGCAGTTGCGTTCCTTCCGCAAGGCGCTGGACGTCTACCCCTTCCTCAAACCCGTCGGGCTGATGGGGCGGCTGGAGCGGTGGCGGATGCTGGCGTCCTTCGTCCCGTACTTCAACGCGGTCCGCAAGTCGATCTCCGTACTGATGTCGGACTACTCGGCGAGGTTCAAGGACCCCCTGCTGCGAGAGGCCTTCAACTTCGTCCTGTACGAGAAACATCCGGCCTTCCCCGTCCTGCCGACGCACTTCCAGCTCGCTTCGCACGCCAATCTGTCCGCCGGTGTGCCCGAAGGCGGATCACTGGGCCTCGCCGAGTCGATCGAGCGCCGCTACCGCAGACTCGGCGGCCGGGTCACGTACAACACCAAGGTCGAGGAGATCCTCGTCGAGGACGACCGGGCAGTCGGCGTGCGACTGAGCGACGGGCGGGAACTGCACGCGGACATCATCGTGTCCGCCTGCGACGGGCCCACCACGATGCTGAAACTCCTGCGGGGCCGCTACCTGAACGAGGCCTACCGGCGGCTCTACACCAGCACCATCAACGAACCGGGCATGGTGTTCCCCGGCTACTTCACCCTCTTCCTGGGGCTCGAACGGCCCTTTCCCGAGGGTGACCCGTGCACGACCTACCTGCTGACGGGGAGACAGGCGGCCGAACTGACCGGGATCCGCCACCCGAGCATCAACGTCCAGTTCCGCAACCGCCACTACCCGGAGCTCTCACCGCGCGGGACGACGGTCGTCTACGCCACGTACTTCTGCGACATCGCCCCCTGGCGTGCCCTCGACGACGGCCCGGAACAGGTCACCCGCACGCGCGGCGGCCAGGAGCTCCACACCCTTCCGGTGCGGCACGGCCGCGGCTACTACACGGCCAAACGACGGGCTCGCACGGCACTCGTGCAGTTCCTGGAGGAACGCTATCCGGGCATCGAGGACGCCATCGTGGTGCGTGACGTGTCCAGCCCGCTCACCCAGGTCCGCTACACCGGCAACCACGACGGGACGGTACTGGGATGGCAGCCGTTCGTGGAGAGCGGCGAGACTCTCGAGGAGCTCGTCAAGAAGCACGGTCCCGGCCTGCCGGGCCTGGAGAACTTCTACCTGTCCGGTGTCTGGGCGACGACGGGCGGCCTGATCCGGGCCGCCGCGGCGGGCCGGCACGTCATGCAGTTCGTCTGCCGGGACGACGGCAGAACGTTCACCGCCGGCGTCGACGAGTCCGGACCGCCGCCCACCCACCGCGTCATCGCGGTCGGGCCGCAGCCCCACGACTCCGCCGCCGCACCCCTTGGCCCCGCCGGCGTCGAACAGGAGCAGAAGTGAAGATCAAGGAGTGGGTCGTCCGCGAGCACATCGGGGGCACTCCCGACGTCGAGCGGATCTACGAGAAGACCGTCCACGACATCGACGTGGACCTCGCGCCCGACGAGATGCTGCTCAAGACCCTGTACGTGTCGGTCGACCCCTACCTCCAGGGAATCGCACTGGACACCCCGCTGGGCCGCCACATGGGCGCCGACTCGATCATGGAAGTGCTGGAGGCGGGTCCGCGGGCCGCACACCGGCCGGGTGACCTGGTGCAGGGATTCGGCGGCTGGCGGTCCCATCTGGTCAGCGCCGGCGAGCAGTCGCTGTGGCAGACGGGAACCTTCCCGATGGTGTTCCCCGCCTTCCGTCGCCTGGACCCGTCCTGGTACGACGACGCACTGCCGCTGCCGACCGCGCTCAGCGCGATGGGCGGGCCTGGCATGACCGCCTGGGGCACCCTGTCCACGTTCCTGGCCGCGGGGCCGGGGGACACCCTGGTGGTCAGCGGCGCCTCCGGCGCGGTCGGCACGCTGGTGGGCCAACTGGCCCGGCTCGCCGGCGCCCGTGTGGTGGGGACGACATCCAGCCCGCGCAAGGCGCAGTACCTGGCGCGGCTGGGCTTCGACGCGGTCGTCGTCTACCGGCAGGGCGACAGCGCCGATTCCGTGCGCGACGCCCTCGCCCGGGCGGCGCCCGACGGGGTCGACCGGTACTTCGACAACCTCGGCGGCGCCGTGACCGACGTGGTCTTCTCGCTGCTGAACGTCGGCAGCCAGGTGGCGGTGTGCTGGCAGTGGGCGACCCAGGTCGGGCAGGACGCCACAGGTCCGCGGCTGCTGCCGTACATCATGTTCCCCCGTGCCACGGTGCGCGGGATCTTCTCCCTGGAGTGGTTCACCGACGAGAACTGGCAGGCCCTCCACACCGAGTTGGGCGGCAGGATCCGGCGGGGCGAGGTGGTCTGCGACCACACCCTGCACCAGGGCTTCGACAGCATCCCCACGGCCTACGGGAGCCTCTACCACGACCGGGCCGCCAACCTGGGCAAGGTGCTGGTCGAACTGTGAGCGCTGTCGAGAGGGCCGACGCGGACCGGTGCACCGCCGTGGACACCGGCGCGGGCCTGCCCAACGGCGCCGGCCCCCTGCCCGCCCTTCCATCCTCCACCCCCAGCCCGGCTCCGCCGTACGTGTACGCACAGCCAGGAGGCACCGTGTCCGCCGCAGCCAGCGCCAGCAACATCCCCGGTCCGGAGCCGCTGTTGGCCCCACTCCACCGCATGGAGTTCGGCACCCCGGGCCTGCCCCGGCCGACCGAGCTCACCGACGGGTCTCCGGCCTGGCTGGTCAGCCGGTATCCCGATGTGAGGCAGGTGCTCAGCGACAGCCGGTTCGGCCGAGCCGAGCTGTACGCGGCGGACGGGCCACCTCTTTCCCGGGCGCCGGGGCTCGTCAACGATCCGGACCTTATGTTCAACCAGGACGGCCCCGGTCATCTGCGGCTGCGCCGCACCATGCGCCGTGCGTTCACGCCGAGAGCCGTTGCCCGTTGGCGGCCCTGGATCGCGTCGATCGTGGAGCAGCGGCTGGACTCGGTGTCCCAGGGGGAGCAGCCGGTGGACATCGTCGCGGAGTTCACGCTTCCCCTGCCGGTGGCGGTGATCAGCCGGCTGATGGGACTCGACGCATCCGCGCGTGAGCGGATGCGGCACTGGAGCGAGCACGCCTTCACCGACGGCTCCCGCGACGGCGAGGAGGTGGGTGCGGCGATGGCCGACTTCTCAGCCTTCGGCGCCGAACTCCTGGCCGCCCGGCGGCGCGAGCCGGGAGACGACCTCGTGAGCGGCGTGGTCCGGGCCGCCGACGAGGAGGGCGGCATCCCCGAGGCCCAACTGGTCAGCCTTGTCTGCGGGCTGGTGGTCGGGGGACACGACAGCACAATGACCATGCTCGGCAACGCGCTCCTCTACCTGCTTACGGAGGGTCGGGAGTTCTGGCCGCGTCTCGCGATGGGGGAGGAGGCGGCCGGTGTCGCGGCGGACCGTCTGCTCCACCGGATCCCGCTGGGCGACGACCGCGGGACCACGCGTCGCGCGTACGAGGCGGTCGAGGTGGGAGGTGTGCTCATCCCGCCCGGTGCGGTGGTCCTGGCCGACTGCGGGATGGCCAACCGCGACCCCGACGTCTTCCCGGCAAGCACGGCGGACGACCTCTTCGCGCCCCTGGAGGCCCCCACTCTGTCCTTCGGCGCGGGACCGCACTACTGCCTGGGTGCCTGGCTGGCCCGGCTGGAACTCCAACTGGCGCTGCACCGCCTGGCGGCCGGCTTCCCGGGGCTCCGCCTGGCGCAGGTGCCGGACTCCGTCGAGTGGCGTGTGGGGGCGACTTCGCGGAGCCCGGTGCGCCTTCTGGTGACCCACTAGGGGGAACGTGCAGCGCGTCGTGGGTACCGGAGCCGGCTGCCGTACTCAGCCGTGTCGATCAAGGACATGGCGCTCACGGCTCGCGAGCGCGCCGGCCCACATCTGCAGGACGAGCAGGCCGATGAGCGCCATCAGCGGGATGCTCCAGCTCTGCGTTGCGGTATGGAGTGCGCCGAGACCGATGGGGCCGAGACCGGCCAGGAGGTAGCCGAATCCTTGGGCCATCATGGAGACATGGCCGGTGTGCCTGGCGTCGGGCGAACGCTGGACGATGTAGGTGAGCGACAGACTGAGGGAAGCGCCTTGGCCGAGCCCGAGCATGGTCATCCACACATACGCCGCCGACGTGGGGGCCGCGGCCAGACCGACGAAGCCCGCGCCGGTCAATACGACAGCGACTGCGACGGGAAGCCACGTGGGACGCGTCCGCTTGGCGATGGTGGGCGCCACGAGCGAGGCGGCGATGGCGGGAAAGGCCGAGTACGACAGCATCCAGCCGGCCGAATGCGCGTCCATACCCGCGTCCTGGAACAGGGTGGGGACCCAGGTCAGGGTCGAGTAGTAGCTCATGCTCTGGAGACCCATGAGCGCGGTCACGGCGATGGCGACCGGATCGCGGGTGAGAGCACGGACGGAGGGCTCGCCGGTACCGGACGAGGCATCGGCGACACCACGATCGCGGACGGGGGCGCGCCGCAACTGCGGGACGAGCACGAGGAAGGCGATGAGCGCGGGAATCGCCCACAGCGCCAGAGTGGGTCGCCAGCCGCCACCGGTCAATGAGAGCAACGGAATCGTGGCGCCCGAGGCGAGGGCGGCGCCGGCCGACAGCGCGGTCGAGTACAGCCCCATCATCAGGCCGACACGGTGGGAGAAGTCCCGCTTGATCGCGGCCGGCATGACGACGTTGGCAACCGCGATCGACGCACCGATGATCACAGTGCCGATGAAGAGGCTGCCGAGGCTCGGCTGGAGACGCAGGGCGATGCCGGCGGCGAGCGCGATCATCGTCGCTCCGAGAAGCCGGTGCAGGCCCAGGCGGCGGCTCAGTGCTGGGGTGACGAACGCGAACGTGCCGAATGCGACGACAGGAATGGTGGTGAGGAGGCTGACGACGACTTCCGGGAGACCGAGGTCCGCCTGGATGTCCGCGAGCACGGGGCCGACCGACGCGACCCCGATCCGCAGGTTGAACGCAGCCGTGAGGAGGCCGACCGCCAGCACGGTGATGCCGAGCCTTCCGCGGGCACTTCTGCGGGGCCGTGTGCGCGGCGTCGGTTCTTGCAGGAGATGGGTCACGTCGGCTGTCCTTTCGATCCCCGATCGGCCGGGGCGGTCCTTGGCATGGAGCGAAGCCGTCGCCGGACAAGTGGCGGCCGGCTGCGACCACAGTTCATCCGAGGGCAGCGGAGGCGGACAACTGATAACCTGACGAAAGATGCCCAAAACCCGCCACGCGACGATGCAGCTGGAAAGCGTGCTCCGCGAGCACGTCCTTCTGCTCGGACACGACGAGCGCACTCCCGAGCACAAGCACGCTCGTGGACATCTGGTGTACCCGGCTACCGGCGTGCTCTCGCTCGTGACGTCGGTGGGGTCATGGATCGCGCCGTCGAATCGGGTCGTATGGATTCCCGCGGGCTTCGAGCATCAGCACCGCGCCCACGGCCAGACGGACATGCGCATCGTCTTCATGGCGCCGAGCCAGGCCGTACTGCTGCCGACGCATCCCGCGGTACTCGTCATGACGCCGCTCGCGCGCGAGGCCGCCTTGGCCTTGACCGGCCCCGAGTCCCGTTCCGCAGGCGTGCGCGCACGGCTGCGCCGCGTCATCATCGACGACATCACCACCGCGCCCGAACAGCCCCTCCATCTGCCCGAACCCCACGACGACCGGCTCCGCGCCGTTGTCGCCCTGGTGGAGGAGGGGATGGCAAGTCCTCTCACGCTCAGCGCGCTCGGGCATCAGGTCGGCGCCAGCGAGCGCACACTCAGCAGGCTCTTCCGGCAGGAGACCGGAATGAGCTTCCCGCAATGGCGCACACAGCTCCGCGTTCACCACGCACTACTGCTGCTCGCAGGCGGGGTCTCGGTGATCAACACGGCGACCGCCTGCGGATGGGCGAATCCGAGTGCCTTCATCGACGCCTTCACCGCGCTGGTCGGACAGACGCCCGGCCAGTACCGGCGCACACTTCGGCAGGATGCGAAGACGGCCCGGCACGAAGACGGCCACCAGGACGGTCAGGGCAACATGCACTGAGGCCGAGGGGTTCGGCGGTAGCCCGCCCGTCCGCTCGGCTGCTCGTGGCCGTGGTGGTGGTTTCCACCGTCAGGCTCCGTAACGACGTTGCCGCACCGCGTAGCTGCGCAGCGCGCGCAGGAAGTCGACCTCACGGAACGCCGGCCAGTACGCCTCGCAGAAGTACAACTCCGAGTAGGCACTCTGCCAGAGAAGGAAGTTCGACAGACGCTGCTCACCGCTGGTCCGGATGACCAGGTCCGGGTCGGGCTGGCCCGCCGTGTACAGGTGCCCGGCGAGGCCGTCCGTCGTGAGGCGCTCTGCGAGCTCCTCGATGCCGGCCCCGGCCGCCGCCTGTTCATGAATCCAATCGCGCACGGCATCGACGACTTCCTGCCTGCCGCCGTACCCGACAGCCAACGTCAGCAACGGCCCCGTGCGGTCACCGGTCGCCTCCACAGCCTCCTTGAGCGCGTGGGCCGTACGGTCGGGCAGCGCGTCGAGCGTCCCCGCGACGCGCACTCGCCACCGGCCGTCGGGGCGTGCGAGATGGACGGCCACCACCTTCTCGATCACGTCCATGAGGAAGGCGACTTCGGCGTCTCCGCGGCGCTTCAGGTTCTCTGTCGAGCAGACGAACACCGTGGCGTGCTCGATGGCGAGTGCCTCGCACCAGGCAAGTACATCTTCCACGTGCTCGGCCCCGTACCTGTGCCCCAGGCTCGGGTTGGACATGCCCATCTGACGGGCCCAGCGCCGATTGCCGTCCATGACCAGACCGATGTGCTCGGGCAAGGGCCCTGACGCGACGTGCCGGCGCAACCGGCGGACGTACAAGCCGTAGAGGGGATCGGTGACTCGCATCGTGCGACCTTCCAGGGGCGGTGGACGGAAAGAAGGGTCATGGTACGCGCCGTGTACTACGCAACGCGTATTATTGCGTGAGGACCACAGGAGGAGCGGCAGATGACCACGGGCACCAACGACGCCCAGACCCTTGTTCTGTGCGCGTTGGCCGAAGGACCACTGCACGGATATGCGATCAACACGGCCATCGAGAAGCTGACAGGTCAACGCCTCGGACCCGGCAGCCTCTACGGCGCGGTGGCGCGCCTCAAGGCGAAGCGCCTCGTGGAGGCCGTCGAAGGGACAGGGCGCCGGCAGCCGGTGCGCCTCACGGCCGAAGGGCGCACGGCCCTCGAACGGGAAGCGCAGTCGATGGTCCGGGTGACCGACCACCTCTTCGAAGCGGCGGTCCCCGACAAGATCGTCTACCTGGACCGCCTCTCCATGACCGAGGTGGCCCGAACCGCCAAGCGCGTCATGCTCGACGCACTCGATGCCCGTCCCGGCGAGACGGTGCTCGACCTCGGCTGCGGGCCCGGCACGGACTTCGACCCCCTGGCGGACGCCGTCACACGGACCGGGTCGGTGATCGGCGTCGATATCAGCCAGGACATGGTCGATCAGGCTCGCCGCCGCACGGCGGAGCGCCCGGCGGTCGATGTACGGCTCGGCGATGTCCACGCGCTTCCCCTGGAGGACGACAGCGTCGACCGTGCGTGGGGGGACCGCGTCCTCCAGCACGTCGCTGATCCCGCGGGCGCGCTGGCGGAGTGCCGACGTGTGCTGCGTCCAGGGGGAAGGCTCGTCATGGCCGAACCCGACTGGGACTCACTGGCCATCGACCACCGCGACCTGGAAGTTTCACGCGGCTACACCCGGCACATCACGGACAGGGTCGTCCGCAACGGAGTCATCGGACGACAACTGCCCCGGCTCGCACAGGAGGCGGGATTCGAAGTGCCGACGATCACCCCGATGACATCGGTCTTCCGCGATGTACGGGCCGCCGACCAGGTTCTCGGACTCCAGCGCAATACCGAGCGTGCCGTGGCCGCCGGCTACCTGCCTGCCCAGGCGGCGCAGGAGTGGCTGCAACACCTGGCCAGTGGGCCGTTCCTCGCCACAGTCACGCTTTACGTCGTCGTTGCGGAAAGAGCCCAGTAACGGAGATTCTCCCTGCACGCGAACAGGCGAGCCGCGAAATGTCGCCGGCGGGTGCCACGGCGCCGGCTCGGGAGACTCCTTCAGCATGTCGTCGGTCGTCGCACAGAGTGTTGTCGCGAGGGTGGCCACGCCGTTCGTCACAAAACGATCTTGGGCACCCTTGTTCTCGTCTCCGCAGACACCCCTTGGGCCACACCATCAGGAGGAACCGGTGTCATACCCGCGACGACTCACCCCCGAGGAGAGGCTCGCCGACGCGAAGAAGCTGTTGAGCCTCCCACGTATCGTCGTGATCTGCGGCTCCACCCGCTTCATGACCGAGATGAACGAGGCCGATCTGCGGGAGACCGAAGCCGGAAGGATTGTCGTCAAACCGGGCTGTGACATGAAGTCGCCGCACGAACTCTGGTCCGATCCTGTCGCGGCCGAGGCGCTGAAGGTTCGACTCGACGATCTGCACCGGGCGAAGATCCGGCTCGCTGATGAGGTGCTCGTAGTCGGCGACTACATCGGCGACAGCACCCGAGCCGAAATCGCCTACGCCCGGTCGCTGGGCAGGCCCGTGCGGTTCACGCACCCCGAAGTCGACCCCGACGCCTGACCGCCCGCTGCCGCCCCGACGACCAGGGCCGGCAGCCCCGCCGCCTGACCGTCTCGCGGTGGCTTCGGCCGCCGCCCACCCCGCACCCTCCGCAGACATCCCCTGGAATTGATCATCAAGAGGTCGCTGCGGTCGCTGCGGACGGTGGGGCGGGGCCGGGTGGACACGCCCCCGATGACGAAGGGCTCCGAATTCAGCCAGGTCCGATGCGATCGAGTGCAGCACGCACCCGGTTGAGCCCCTCCACTCTCCAGTGGCCCCGGTCAGGCATCTGGTCGTCTCGGCGCCAGCGCCAGGCCGAGAACATCGCCCAGTTCAGGGCGCGGCACCGGTGAATCAGGTCGTGGTCAGCCCCCGGATAGTGCTTTGCCACTTCTTCGGGCGCATGGGCGAGGTCGAATTCGACCGGTCCACGGCAGCACGTGGCGAGGTCCACGAAGAGCGGCCCTCGCCACGTGTTCAGGAGGTTGCCCGGATGCGGCTCGCCGTGCAACAGCTGGTCGCCGGCCCTCTCGAGGCTGACCGCGGCGCTCAGTCCACTGAGTGTGTCGCTGAGCAGTCCCCGGTCGGAGTCGGGCAGCTCGGGGGAGTGCTCCCGGTCGTTCACCTCTCTCAGGGCCGAGGCGACTCGATCCGTGAAATGCGGTGCATCCAGATCGATCTGGCGCAGGGCGGCATGGTGCCGCAGGAACACATCTGCGTAGTCGGCCGGCGCGATCTCCGGTCCCACGGGTTCGTAGTAGGTCCACAGCGAGATGGCGAAGGCATCACGCACGTGGACTCGGGGCTCGACTCGGGGCTCGAGCTCTGCCACCGGAGCGCCGACTTCGGCGAGACACCGGGCAACCTCTACCTCGAACTCGGATTCAGCCCGATGCCCCGAGGGTGCGACCCGAGCCAGAACGTCGCAGGGGACCAGGCGCAGCGCGACGCGGTCCGAGTTGTGAATGACGATCACATCGTCGACCCGAAGGCTCAGCTCCGAAACGGTCTCCCGGCCTGCCTCAACTGCCCGGCGGAGTTCTGCCGGCTCCATACGGTTCTCCCTCTTGGTTGAATACACGGACACGGCGGGGGACAGCAGTGAAGGGCCCGACGTCAGCTGCTCGCATCGGGCTCGGTGTCCTCGTAGCCCTCCTTCCGCAGCCCGGAGCGGTAGGCACTGTTCATGACCAGCCGCAGCAGCCGGTTCATCCCCGGGATCGCCCCAACGGCCTTCAGCAGGAGAGCAGGTGGGGTACCTGCGGTGCCGGAGGGTGTGGAGGCGAGGTGTTCTCCCGCGATGGCCATGAGGTCCGGCGTGGTGCTGCGGTCGAGGTGCGCGGCGGCGGTCCACAGCCGTGAGTGTTCCACAGCGTCGTTGCCGGTCACCTCGGCGTGTTCGACGTCGATGAGCAGCGCCAGGTGCGGTGGCCTTCCGCGTAGCGCCATGGTCTCCAGCAACGCGGGATCGTCGGTGATCGCTCCGCGGCCACGGACGTGCAGCACACCGCTGCACCCGGGGGCCAGGGCGGCGATGGAGAGCGCGTCGTCCTGCAGCAGGTTGTGGAGCGTGTCGGCGCGTTTGTTGCCTTTCCGGTCCGGGATGACGAGTGTGCGGCTGTCCAGGATTCGGGCCACCGCCTGCCGGTCTCCTCGCGGGCTCGTGTCGCTCCCGCCGCAGGTGTCCCTCGTGGACAGTGCGAGGAATCGTGCCGCGTCCAGGAACTGGGCGATGCCGGGCCCGGACAGCGGCCCGTCGCCCGGGAAGTCGGCTGAAGGTCCGGGCGGAGTGGGCGGCTGCCACAGGAGGGAGCGGAGGACGGCCTGGGCGCAGTGCACGTACGCCTCCTCGACGTCGATGGCGGTTCCGGCGCGGCTCTGTGCGGCCACCGAACCGTTGACCCGAAGGATTTCCCCGACACCCGGCAGGAGGAAGAAGAGCGACACCGGCCCGTGAGGCTTGCCGGGGCCGGGCAGAGGGAACGAGATCCTGGTGGGTGAGTGCACGCGTGCGAAGCCCGGTGTGCCGCCGATGAAGGTCGTCCTGCTGGTGCCGTATGCGTCCCGGTAACCGAAGGCCGCGATCGGGCACTGGGCAAGGATGGTCCGGCAGCCCTCGTCGAGGGCGTTGACCGTCTTGAGCATGATCATGGGTATCGGCCGGCCGACGACCGTCTCGACCTCGTCCGCCGTCGTCAGCCTGTGAGCGGTGCTCCATTGGTTTGCCTGGCGCACAAGAGTTCCTTTCAGCCGGGTGATGAACGGCCCAGACGCCAGTAGCCGGCGAACGAGATGTCCCGCTTGGGTACCTCGCGGTCGTTGACCAGATGCCGCCTCACTGCCGTGGCCAGTCGGGACTCGCCGGCGACCCACGTGTAGAAGCGGCCGGGCGGCAGCGGTGCGCGGCGCACGGCGTCCAGCGCCATGGCGCCGGGCCTCAGGTCCTGGCCGTCGCGGCTCAACCAGTGGATGCGGCTACCGGCGAGCGTCTCGACGGGCCGGATGTCGGCCGCGGATGCGACCTCCACATAGACGTGTGTGGCCAGCGTGGGCGGCGTCGTGTCGAGGATCGACAGGATGGCGGGCAGCGCGGACTCGTCGCCGACCAGCAACTGCTCCTGAGCGTGCTCCGGTAGCCGGTACGTGGTGCCGATGTCGAAGATCCCGGCCGGGTCACCAACCTCGGTCCGGTGCACCCAGTCCGACATGGGTGCGCCGGCGTGCAGAGCGAACTCGATGTCGATCTCGTCGTCGACGGGCCGCGCGCGTCGGATCGTCAGGTTGCGGACCCAGGGGCGGGCCGACTTGGGCACCAGCATCAGCTGGGCGATCCATGCTTCGTTGGAGACGGTCGGCATCCGCAACGCGCCCTGTCCCTCGCGCGGGATGAAGAGGCGAACCGCTTGGTCGTTGCCGACGGCGGTGAAGTCCCGCAGGGCCGGGCCGCCGAGGGTGACGCTCGCGAAGCCCGGGGTGACGAACTCACGACGGCGCACCTCCAGCGTGATCATCGTTCGGGATCCGGGTAGTTGCACCTTGGGCATCATGGGCTGCCGCCCACCGTGGGTGTGGCCTTGTTTTCGCAGTTCATGGCACTATTGTGAGCAATAGCTCAGGTCTTTGGCTACTCGCTTTTCACCGTTCGAGGAGGACCTCCGGATGCCGTCGGCCGATCGCCGCGTTCAGCCACGTCGCAAGCCTCGCCAGGTGCGGGCCGAGCTCACCCGCGAGCGCATTCTCGCGGCCGCTGCTCATGTTTTCGCCGAGTACGGCTACGCCGCAGGCACGACCAACCGAATCGCCGAACGCGCCCGCATCTCCATCGGCTCGCTCTACCAGTACTTCCCGAACAAGGACGCCATCCTGGCCGAGCTGCTGGTGCGGCACATCGACCGTGGCACGTGGGAACAGGCCGACCAGCTCGAGCTGACCCCGGGAAGCCTCGAAGTGACAGTGCGGGCGCTGGTCCGGGATGCGATCGACAACCATCGTGATGATCCGCAGCTGCTGCGGATCATGATGGAGGAGGCGTCGCTCTCAAGGGAACTGCTCGACGCGATCGACCGGCACGGGCGCAATCGCGTCGGCCAGGTGCGAGATCTCCTCGCCCGGCACCCGGATGTCCGCGTGCGCGACCTCAGCACCGCGGCCGAACTGATCGTGACCACAGTGGAGATGAACACGCACAAGATCATGGCCGATCCGCAGACCATTCCCGTCGAAGCTTTTGAGGACGAACTGGTGGCCATGATTACTCGGTACCTGCGCGGCGATCAGTAGCCGCTCACGTAACGCCGACGAGGTTCCCGGCGGGGAGAATGTGCGGGGTGGCTGAAAGAGTGCCCGGACGCGCCATTAAGGACTCGGCCGAACTCACCGCGTGCGCGCCCGAGGGCCGGCTGAGCGCGGCGGTCCACGTCCGGTTGCCGTTGACCGAGAGCACCGAGGCACATCGGCCGCCGGAGAACCGTGCACAGCCGGGCCGGAGCCTGGTCGTCCCGCAGGCCGGGCTGAGGGCTCGTTGCCACCGCTGACAAACAGGTCGGGTCGGGGTGTCGGTCCGGTTTCACTCTGTGGGGTGGTGTTGGTCCCGCGTAAGGGGTAGCCCGGCCGTGCCGTGTTCCGTTCCGGCTGTGGCGTGCCCCAACGATGGGCGTATGTCTCTTTCCAGTCTGTGCCGGCTGGCCGGGCGCGTGGTTCCCGCGCTGCTGGTTGCCCAGTTCGCTGTTCTTCCGCTTCAGTCCGCCTCTGCTGCCGAGCATGCGGCGCTACCTTGCCGGTCGTCGGCTGTCTGCGGTTCGGTCATCGTTGCCCCTGTCTCTCAGGCGGCTCCGGACCACGGCCCCTGCACCAGTCCGGAGCCGGTGGTGTGCCTGATCCGGGCCGAGACTCCGCGGGAGCGCGAGACCGCCCGTGATCAGCGGATGAGCTACCACCATCTCCTTGAGGACATGGAGCGCAGAGAGTGCACCATGCGCGCCGAACAGCGCTCGGAGGAGGACATCGCCCGAACGCTGGTTCAGATGCGCAACGATGCCAAGGACGTCGTCCGCGCCGGCATGACCCCGGAGCAGGTGGCGGAACTGGAGGCACGCAACTGGAAGAAGTACGGCAATCCGCTCGGCCCGACGGCGGATCAGCTGTACCTCAAGTACGGCTCGTGGGAGAAGGTCACCGAAGCGGCCACTCGTTCGAGCGCGGCCGTGGACCACGAACTCGGCCTGGAATTCCGGCACTGTGCCTGCGAAGTGCTCCAGACCGTATGACGCGGCCGTCCCCCGGCCCTCGGCCCGCCCCGTTGCGGGCGCCATTCCAGCGCCCACGGGGCATCGGCTGCAGTGCGCTCTCCGTCCCGGCTGTTGCGTGACAGCTTCAGCCCACTGGGCGAAGCAGTCACGCAGCCTGCTGGTCCGGGGGCCTGCGGGGGCGCTTGGGCCTGGCGGGCGTTGCCGGAATCGGGCCCGGCCTCGGACCCGTCGGCCTTCGGGAGGTGGTGGCGCCGCCTGACTGGCTGACGAAGCGCTCCGCATCACTGCCGCGTTCCAACTCGCGGGTCATCGACATGTCGTCGGCGCCCTGTGGTCCGACGACAGCTGTTCCGCTGTCGGGGGGGCGGGCCCGGGCGGCGGCCGGCGGGCCCCCCCCCCCCCCCACACCCCCGCCCCGGGGGGGGGCGCCC
>NZ_JBHVWF010000011.1:0-97924 GCF_042882365.1 Streptomyces sp. NPDC058221
ACCCCTCTGGGGCGCCCCCGCCGGCCGTCGCACCGGGGGGGGCCCCCGCCCCTTCGGACGTGCGGCGCTAAGCGCCTGTCACGCTTCCTTCGTCATGTTCGGGCCGGCGCCGCCTGCCGCCTGCTCGATCGGAGGGACGTCGGGCAGAGCCGACTTCTCCTCGCCGCGGAAGGTGAACGTCTTCTCGTCACCTTCGCCCTCGGTGCCGACGACCACGATGTGACCGGGGCGCAGCTCACCGAAGAGGATCTTCTCGGAGAGGATGTCCTCGATCGAGCGCTGGATCGTCCGGCGCAGCGGCCGGGCGCCCATCACGGGGTCGTAGCCCTTCTTCGCCAGGAGCGACTTCGCGTCCGCGCTGAGCTCGATGCCCATGTCGCGGTCCTTCAGCCGCTCGTCCACCTTGGCGAGCATGAGGTCGACGATCTGGATGATGTCTTCCTCGGTGAGCTGGTGGAAGACGACCGTGTCATCGACACGGTTGAGGAACTCGGGCCGGAAGTGCTGCTTGAGCTCTTCGTTGACCTTGTTCTTCATCCGCTCGTAGTTCGTCTTCACGTCACCCTGGGCGGCGAAGCCCAGGTTGAAGCCCTTGGAGATGTCCCTGGTCCCGAGGTTGGTCGTCATGATGATGACCGTGTTCTTGAAGTCCACGACCCGGCCCTGGGAGTCGGTCAGGCGACCGTCCTCCAGAATCTGGAGCAGGGAATTGAAGATATCGGGGTGGGCCTTCTCGACCTCGTCGAAGAGGACGACCGAGAACGGCTTGCGCCGCACCTTCTCGGTGAGCTGACCGCCCTCTTCGTATCCCACGTACCCGGGGGGAGAACCGAAGAGACGGGAAACCGTGTGCTTCTCGCTGAACTCCGACATGTCGAGGGCGATCAGTGCGTCCTCGTCGCCGAAGAGGAATTCGGCGAGCGTCTTGGAGAGCTCGGTCTTACCGACACCGGACGGACCGGCGAAGATGAACGAGCCACCGGGACGCTTCGGGTCCTTCAGACCCGCTCGCGTACGACGGATCGCCTGCGAGAGCGCCTTGATGGCGTCCTTCTGGCCGATGACGCGCTTGTGGAGCTCGTCCTCCATGCGCAGCAGACGGGAGGACTCCTCCTCCGTCAGCTTGAAGACCGGGATGCCGGTGGCGGTGGCGAGGACCTCGGCGATGAGCTCGCCGTCGACCTCGGCCACGACGTCCATGTCGCCGGCCTTCCACTCCTTCTCGCGCTTGGCCTTCGCCGCCAGCAGCTGCTTCTCCTTGTCACGGAGAGAGGCCGCCTTCTCGAAGTCCTGGGAGTCGATGGCCGACTCCTTGTCGCGACGCACGCCCGCGATCTTCTCGTCGAACTCGCGGAGGTCCGGCGGCGCGGTCATCCGGCGGATGCGCATCCGGGAACCGGCCTCGTCGATCAGGTCGATCGCCTTGTCCGGCAGGAAGCGGTCCGAGATGTACCGGTCGGCCAGCGTCGCGGCCTGGACCAGCGCCTCGTCCGTGATGGACACGCGGTGGTGGGCCTCGTAGCGGTCGCGCAGACCCTTGAGGATCTCGATGGTGTGCGGCAGCGAGGGCTCCGCGACCTGGATGGGCTGGAAGCGGCGCTCGAGAGCGGCGTCCTTCTCCAGGTGCTTGCGGTACTCGTCGAGCGTGGTGGCACCGATGGTCTGGAGCTCACCTCGCGCCAGCATCGGCTTGAGGATGCTGGCCGCGTCGATCGCGCCCTCGGCGGCACCCGCACCCACCAGGGTGTGGAGCTCGTCGATGAACAGGATGATGTCGCCGCGGGTGCGGATCTCCTTGAGCACCTTCTTCAGGCGCTCCTCGAAGTCACCGCGGTAGCGGGAACCGGCGACCAGTGCACCGAGGTCGAGGGTGTAGAGGTGCTTGTCCTTGAGGGTCTCGGGCACCTCGCCCTTGACGATGGCCTGGGCCAGGCCCTCGACGACCGCCGTCTTGCCGACGCCGGGCTCGCCGATGAGGACCGGGTTGTTCTTCGTACGGCGGGACAGCACCTGCATGACCCGCTCGATCTCCTTCTCGCGCCCGATGACCGGGTCGAGCTTGGATTCACGAGCGGCCTGGGTGAGATTCCGGCCGAACTGGTCCAGCACCAGAGAGGTGGAGGGCGTGCCCTCCGCGGGGCCGCCCGCTGTGGCAGCCTCCTTGCCGCCCGAGTAGCCGGAGAGCAGCTGGATGACCTGCTGGCGGACCCGGTTCAGGTCGGCGCCCAGCTTCACGAGGACCTGGGCTGCGACGCCCTCGCCCTCGCGGATCAGGCCGAGCAGGATGTGCTCGGTGCCGATGTAGTTGTGGCCGAGCTGAAGGGCCTCGCGGAGCGACAGCTCCAGGACCTTCTTGGCTCGGGGAGTGAAGGGGATGTGGCCGGACGGGGCCTGCTGGCCCTGACCGATGATCTCCTCCACCTGCTGGCGGACCGCCTCGAGCGAAATCCCGAGGCTCTCCAGGGCCTTAGCGGCGACACCCTCACCCTCGTGGATCAGGCCCAGGAGGATGTGCTCGGTGCCGATGTAGTTGTGGTTGAGCATCCGGGCTTCTTCCTGAGCCAGGACGACAACCCGCCGCGCGCGGTCGGTGAACCTCTCGAACATCGTTAATCGCTCCTCAGAGCGGTCAGGCAGTAAGGGGTCGGTCCCCTCCCTGTCCTTCCGCAGCTTAGTCCCGCAAGCGGGGACCGCTCATTTCAACTGCCGACACCCGGCCCTGCTTCCCGGGGGATCTGCCGCCCCGAACGCCGACAACTGCTCCAACCCGATGGTGCGAGACGATGTTCCCGCAGGCCAGGCAGATACCCCTATCGCCAGTACGCCGATGGCGAACGTGAGACGTCCGGTGGCTGCGTGTCGCCCCTTCCCCACTAGGGATGTCTTACCCGCAATTACAGACAGTCCATGCGGCGTACGCGGGTTCCCTCCGCTACGGGCGAACATCTTCGTACTCCTGAATGCGCCCGTACGCCCCCAACCCGGACACACTACGCGTTCGATCAAGGACTCTGCGTAACCCCCGGACGGGATCGGGAGTTCTTCCAGCATGGCCCTCACCGTCCCGCCTCCCCGCATTCCGCTTCCCGCCGAGCGGGACGGCTGTGATCCGCGGGGCGGCTGCGCCCGGTGGTACGAGCAGGAGCTCGGCTGGGCCACCGCCGGTGACGCGCCGGTGCGGCTGCTGACCGGGTTGCGGTTCGACGCGCTCGTCGTCCCCGCCGCCGCCGGGCACGCGGCGCTGCGGCGGGTGGGCCGCACAGGCCCCGTGGCTCTCATGGGCCGGCGGATGAGCCTGCTGGTGGCCGCGGGGAGCGCGGATGAGCTGCCCGGGCTGCTCGACTGGCTGGAGTGGGGCCAGGTCGCCCTCACGATGACCGTTCTCGGCGCGGGCGGCCGGATCACCGCACCGCCACCGCCGGGCCGGCCGGGCCCGCCGGGGGCCGCGGTGTGGCTGCGGCCCCCCTGCCCACCGCACGAGCAGGAGGGGGGACCGGTACTCCCGGCCCTCTCCGGCTTCGGGAGCAGGGGTGGGGCTACTCCCGATCTCGTCCGGATCGTGGACGCCGTGGCGACGGAATGCCACCGGGCCCGACTGATGCGCGCCCGGACGGGACTTTCCTCCGATGAACCGGCTGCTCAGCCGTTGGCCTTCTCGTAAGCCTCACGGATGTCGGCGGGAACACGGCCGCGGTCATTCACATTGTGGCCGTTCTCGCGTGCCCACTTACGGATCTCGGCGGTGTCCTTGTTGCCACCGGGAACCGCACGGCCCTTGCCGCGACCGGACGCCGCACGGCCACCGGTGCGCCGACCGCTCTTGGCGTAGGGCTCCAGCAGCGTACGGAGCTTGTCCGCGTTGCTCGTGGTGAGGTCGATCTCGTATGTCTTGCCATCCAGCGCGAACGTGACGGTCTCGTCCGCCTCGCCGCCGTCGAGGTCGTCAACAAGAAGGACCTGAACCTTCTGTGCCACCGGATTTCCTTTCATCGAAAATGGAGTACGCGGAAAGGAAACCGCTTTTCCCCGGAAAACACAAACCCCCGGGAGAGGTTCAGGTGCGCAAGAAGACGGGAAACGTGCGCGATTCGGACATAGGGCTCGGGCTTCTTCCGGCGGTCACAGGTGCAGAAGCATCCGACTGTTACCCAAGGTGTTCGGCTTCACTCGTTCGAGACCGAGGAACTCCGCGACTCCCTCGTCATAGGAACGCAGCAGCTCGCTGTAGACATCTCCGTCGACCGGAGTCTCCCCGATCTCCACGAAGCCGTGCTTCGCGAAGAAGTCGACTTCGAAGGTGAGGCAGAAAACCCGCCGCACGCCCAGCCAGCGGGCGGTCTGCAACAACTTGTCCAGTACCTGGTGGCCGACTCCCGCACCCTTGATGCTGTGGTCGACCGCGAGGGTACGGACTTCGGCGAGGTCTTCCCACATCACATGCAGTGCGCCGCAGCCGATGACCCTGGCATCCTCGTCGCGTTCGGCGATCCAGAACTCCTGGATGTCCTCGTAAAGCGTGACCGTTGCTTTGTCCAGCAGGATGCCTTCACGTACGTAGCCGTCGAGGAGTCGCCGGACGGCGGGCACATCGCTCGTCCTCGCACGTCGGACGGTGATGGCCACGTTTATAACCGACGGTTCGGTCTGGAAATCGGTTTGTGGAAGCTCTGAGGACATACCCCGACGCTATCGCCCGGCCTCAGACTCCGCTCCATCGGCTGCTTCGGCCGCTTCATCGACCGGTTCACCGACGGCTTCAACCGCTTCATCGCCCGCTTCACCGCTCGGGTCCGCGGCATCTTCGGCAAGAGTGGGCACAACCATCCGCATCGCGTCCCGGAGAGCGTCCCGCTGCTCGGCCGACATCATGCCGAAGAACGCGACCAGTGCGGCGGCCGGGTTGTCACTCGTCGACCAGGCTTCGTTCATCAGTGCGGCCGAGTACGCGGCGCGGGTGGAGACCGCCGTATATCGATAAGCGCGGCCGTCCACTTCCCTGCGGACCCAGCCCTTCTGATGGAGATTGTCCATTACCGTCATGACGGTGGTGTAGGCGATGGACCGTTCCTGCTGAAGGTCCTCAAGGACTTCCCGCACGGTGACCGGACGGTTCCATTGCCAGACCCGGGTCATCACGGCGTCTTCCAGCTCTCCCAATTGACGGGGCACAGCGTCACCCTAGTGCCAAATGTCTGGAATAGCCGGTTATTCACACAGCAAAAGGGCGTACGGCTCTCTCGGAGCCGTACGCCCTTCGTACGGTGCTGCGTGCAATGCGCGCGGGTCCGCGGAGTCAGACCGCTTCGGTCCGCGGGGCCTGGTGGGCCGCCTCCGCGCGGCTGATCGCCGCATCCACGGCCGCATCCTCTTTGGCCTTGTTGGGGCCGCCCTGGCTCTTGACGATCGTCACGACCAGACCGATGAAGAAGGCTGCCATCACCACGGGGGGCACAAGCGCGGATACGTAGTCCATGGTGTCCAGAGTAGCGAGCCCGGTACGGACTTCCGCGCGCCCCCTATCCCGCGGCGCGCTGCTGCTGCGGCGGGGGTGCCGGACGGCGGCGGGGCGGGAAGACCTCGGAGGGCTTCGGGGCCGGGCGGTCGGACGGCGCCGCCGGCCGGGCCGGGGCCGCCGGGACCTTCGGCTTGTCCGGCTCCGCGGCGCGGCCGCCGGGGAGCGCGAGCAGCCGGCTGCGGGGCGCCGGTGTCGTCGCGGCGACGGAGCGGCCGGCCAGCCGGGCTCGCACCGAACGCTCCGCGAGCACCTGACACCGCTCCAGGAGCGCCGCCGCGACCGGTCCGCCGCGCAGGGCGCGCAGCGCGGCCAGATCCTCGGGGCGGGGGTCGTACCCGGCGGCCAGCGCGTCCTGGAGGAGCTCCAGATAGCCGCTGAGCGAGCCGGGGAGGGCGTTTCGGTAGCGGACGAGGTCGGCGAGGAGGAAGGCGCGCAGCCGTCCGGCCTCGCTGACCGTCTCGTCCACGGAGCCCGCTAGCCGCAGGCAGTCCTGGACATCCTCGTCGGGCAGGGGCGCGGGATGGAGGGCGATGGCGAGGGCGCGTCGGAGCACTCGCAGCTCGTCCGCGCTGAACGCCATACCGCCGCGTGATCCGTAAGGCGTGGGCATGACGCGACAATACGTGCTAAATGGACAAAATCCGTTTAACTGGCCGTCGGGCGGCGCGGCGGCCCGGCGGAGCCGTCGCACCGCCGAACCGCCGGTCGGGGCCTGTTTCCGGGCCCGGCCAGGCCCTGTCCGGCCCTGATCCGCCGGACACGGCCCTACAGGCGCGCGACGTTCCGCTCGTACACCAGGCGCAGGCCGATGAGCGTGAGCCAGGGCTCGTGCTCGTCGATGACCGACGACTCGCCCAGCACCATCGGAGCAAGGCCGCCCGTCGCGATGACGGTGACGTCGTCGGGGTCGGCGGCCAGTTCCTTCTTCATCCGCCCTACGACACCGTCGACCTGGCCGGCGAAGCCGTAGATGATGCCGGACTGCATGGCCTCGACGGTGTTCTTGCCGATCACGCTGCGCGGCCGGGCCAGCTCGATCTTGCGCAGCTGGGCACCCTTGACGCCGAGCGCCTCGACCGAGATCTCGATGCCGGGCGCGATGACGCCGCCGGTGTACTCGCCCCGGGCGGAGACCGCGTCGAAGGTGGTGGCCGTGCCGAAGTCGACGACGATCGCCGGACCGCCGTACAGGTCGACGGCGGCGACCGCGTTGATGATGCGGTCCGCGCCGACCTCCTTCGGGTTGTCCATCAGGATCGGCACGCCTGTCTTGATGCCCGGCTCGACGAGAACGGCGGGGACGTCGCCGTAGTAGCGGCGGGTCACCTCGCGCAGCTCGTGCAGGACGGCGGGGACGGTGGAGCAGATGGCGATGCCCTCGATGCCGTCGCCCAGCTCCATGCCCAGCAGCGGGTGCATGCCCATCAGGCCCTGGAGCAGCACCGCCAGCTCGTCGGCGGTGCGGCGGGCATCGGTGGAGATCCGCCAGTGCTCGACGATCTCCTCACCGTCGAACAGACCGAGCACGGTGTGGGTGTTTCCGACGTCGATGGTGAGCAGCATCAGGCGCCGGCCCCGTCGGTGTCGCGGAAGTCCAGGCCGATGTCGAGGATCGGCGAGGAGTGGGTGAGCGCGCCGACGGCCAGGTAGTCCACACCGGCCTCGGCGTAGGCGCGGGCGGAGCCCAGCGCCAGCCGGCCGGAGGACTCCAGGACCGCGCGGCCGCCGACGAGGGCGACCGCATCGGCCGTCTGCGACGGGGTGAAGTTGTCCAGCAGGATCAGATCGGCGCCCGCGTCCAGCACCTCGGTGACCTGCTCCATCGTGTCGACCTCGACCTCGATCGCGAGGTCCGGGAACTCGTCCCTGACCCGCTTGAAGGCCTCGGCGACCCCGCCTGCCGCGATGACGTGGTTGTCCTTGACCAGCGCGGCGTCGGAGAGCGACATGCGGTGGTTGACCCCGCCGCCGCAGCGCACCGCGTACTTCTCCAGGGCGCGCAGGCCCGGGGTGGTCTTGCGGGTGTCACGGACCTTGGCCTCGGTGCCTTCGAGCACATCGGCCCAGGCGCGGGTGGCGGTGGCGATGCCGGAGAGCCGGCAGAGCAGGTTGAGCGCGCCGCGCTCGCCGGTGAGCAGATCACGGGTGCGGGTGGTGACGGTCAGCAGCTTCTGGCCGGCGGCGACGCGGTCGCCGTCCTCCACGTGCCGCTCGACCTCGAACTCGGACGTGCAGACGATGGACAGGACGGCCTCGGCCACGTGCAGACCGGCCACCACTCCCGCCTCCCGGGCGGTGAAGTCGCCGGTGGCCATGGCGTCCTCGGGGACGGTGGCCACGGTCGTGACGTCCACCCCGCCGTCGAGGTCCTCCGCGATCGCGACGTGCGCGACGTCCTCGACCTGCACCGGGTCAAGACCCGCATCGGCGAGGAGCCGGGCGAGCGAGGGGTCGAGCCCGCACTCCTCCTCGTAGCCGTCGTCCCCGCCGCAGCCGCAGCCGTCCCCGCAGCCACCCGCGGCAGGTGCGGGCGCGCCGATCTGGATCAGCGGTACGTCCACGGGTGTGGGGCGCGGATTCTCTTCGGGCGTGCTCACGGTTACGGCTCCTCGGGGGTGGGGTGGGTGGTGCCTGCTGCTGCGCAGTCTGCTCGCCCGGACGGGCGTACGGGGCCGAATGCCTCGGTATCCGTCCGACGGAGGACGAGCGCCGCGGCAGGCAGCGTCGGCTGCCGGTTGGAGGTGAGCCGTACGACGAGGTGCCGGCGCCAGTGCTCGTCGTCGCGCTCGGGCCGGTCCTCACGCCAGTGGCAGCCGCGGGTCTCCTCGCGCTCCCTGGCCGCGGCGACCAGCACCCGGGAGACCAGGAGGAGGTTGGTGACCTCCCAGGCCTCGACACCGGGCTCCGCGAGCTTCGGCTCGGTCGCCCCGGCCTTCAGGAACGCGCTGCGGTGCAGGTCCTCCAGCTCGTCGGCGGCCCTGGCGAGGCTGTCGGCGGAGCGCAGGACGCCCGCGCCGCGGGTCATGATGCGCTGGATCGTTCCCCGGGCCTCGGGGGCCAGCAGCGGCGAGGTCACCGGATGTGCGGCAACGGCCTCGGCGCCCGCACGGGGGCGGTCCGCGACGATGTCCGCCGCGATGCGCTCGGCGAAGACCAGACCTTCGAGGAGCGAGTTGGAGGCCAGCCGGTTGGCGCCGTGCACACCGGTGCAGGCGGTCTCGCCGCAGGCGTACAGGCCGGGCACGGTCGTACGTCCCCGCAGGTCGGTGCGGATGCCGCCGGAGGCGTAGTGCGCGGCCGGGGCGACCGGGATCGGCTCCTTCACCGGGTCGATGCCGTGGGCCCGGCAGGCGGCCAGGATCGTGGGGAAGCGCTGTTCCCACATCTCGGCGCCGAAGTGGCGGGCGTCGAGGTACATGTGCTCGGTGCCGTGCAGCTGCATCTGCCGGGTGATGGCCTTGGCGACGATGTCGCGCGGGGCGAGCTCCGCCATCTCGTGCTGCCCGAGCATGAAGCGCGTGCCGGACGCGTCGACGAGGTGGGCGCCCTCGCCCCGTACCGCCTCCGAGACGAGGGGCTGCTGGCCCTCGGAGCCGGTGCCGAGGAAGAGGACCGTGGGGTGGAACTGGACGAATTCGAGGTCCGAGACCTCCGCGCCGGCCCGCAGCGCGAGTGCCACACCGTCACCGGTGGAGACCGAGGGGTTGGTGGTGGCGGAGAAGACCTGGCCCATGCCGCCGGTGGCGAGGACCACCGCGGGGGCGTGGACCGCGCCGACGCCGTCGTGCTGGCCCTCGCCCATGACGTGCAGGGTGACGCCCGCGGTGCGGCCTTCGGCGTCGGTCAGCAGATCGAGGACCAGGGCGTTCTCGACGGTGTGCAGGGCGGCTTCGCGGACCGCTTCGACCAGGGTGCGGGAGATCTCCGCCCCGGTCGCGTCGCCGCCCGCGTGCGCGATGCGGCGGCGGTGGTGACCGCCCTCCCGGGTCAGCGCGATGTCGCCGTCGTCCGTGGTGTCGAAGTGGGCGCCGGTGCCGATCAGCCGCCGCACGGCGTCCGGGCCCTCGGTGACGAGCAGGCGCACTGCCGCCTCGTCGCACAGGCCGACGCCCGCGACCAGGGTGTCGTCCAGGTGCTGCTCGGGGGTGTCGCCCTCGCCGAGGGCCGCCGCGATGCCGCCCTGGGCCCAGCGGGTCGAGCCGTCGTCGAGCCGCGCCTTGGTGACGACGACGGTGGCGAGGCCCGCGGCGGCGCAGCGCAGTGCGGTGGTGAGGCCGGCCACGCCGGAGCCGACCACTACGACATCGGCGTCGATGGACCAGCCGGGGGCGGGGGCGGTCAGCCGTATTCCGGTCACGCGGTGGCTCCGAAGGTCAGCGGGATGTTGTCGATGAGGCGGGTGGCGCCCACCCGGGCGGCGACGGCGAGTACCGCCTCGCCGGCCGTGCGGTCGTCGGGGATCTCGGTGAAGTCGGCCGGGTCCACGAGCGCCACGTAGTCGAGGGCGAGCGGGGGCTGTTCGGCCGCCGCCTCGTCCAGGACCGCGCGGGCCGCGGCGCGCACGGCGGCGGGTCCGCCGTCCTGCCCGGCGCGGGCGACCGCCTGCGCGTCGGCTGCCAGCCGGGCCTCGCCGAGCCGGTTGAGCCCGGCGGCCCGGCCCTCGCTCGCCCCGCCGGCCAGTGCGCGGGCGTGCAGCGCCTGCTGGGCGGCGAGCCGGTCGCGGGCGGCGAACAGGGCCCTGGACAGGGCGAGCGCGGTGTGCCGTTCCTGAGGGTCGAGGAAGCGGTTGCGGCTGGAGAGCGCGAGCCCGTCGGGCTCGCGGGCCGTCTCCACGCCGACGATCTCCACGGGGAAGTTCAGATCGCTCACCATGCGGCGGATCAGCGCCAGCTGCTGGGCGTCCTTCTGCCCGTAGAACGCGAGGTCCGGGCGGGTGAGGTGGAGCAGCTTGGCGACGACGGTGAGCATCCCGTCGAAATGCCCGGGGCGCGAGGCCCCTTCGAGACGCTCGCCCATCGGGCCGGCCGAGATGCGGACCTGCGGCTGCCCGCCCGGGTAGACCTCGTCGCCCGACGGGGCGAAGACGACGTCGGCACCGGCCGCGCCCGCGAGGGCGAGATCGGCGTCGAGGGTGCGGGGGTAGCGGTCGAGGTCGGCCGCCTCCCCGAACTGGAGCGGATTGACGAAGACGGTGACGACGACCTGACCGGCCCGGCCCACAACAGCGCGTGCGGTACGGATCAGCGAGGCGTGGCCCTCGTGCAGGGCGCCCATGGTCATCACGACGGCGCGCTCGGGCCCGGTCCGGCCGGTGTCGGCCGTGCTGTCGACGGGGGCGTACGCGTGCCCGTCGGCGGGGGCATAGGCATCGAGCTCCGCGGCGGTGCGGAGCAGGGTGGCGGCGGGATCGGTCATCGGGACTCCTCCGGTCCGGTGCCGCCGGTGCGGCCGCCGTCGCCCAGGACGCCGAGCAGGTCCTCGGCGAGCTCCGGCTTGAGCATGCCGTGGGCGAGCGCGCGGTCGGCGGTGGCGCGGGCCATGGCGACGTATCCGGCCACCGTCTGCGGGGCGTGGGTGCGCAGCTCGCCGATGTGCGCGGCGACCGTGCCGGCGTCACCGCGGGCGACCGGGCCGGTCAGCGCGGCGTCACCGGAGCGCAGGGCGTTGTCGAGTGCGGCGCCGAGCAGCGGGCCGAGCATCCGGTCGGGGGCGGCCACCCCCGCCGTGCGCAGCAGCTCCATCGACTGGGCGACCAGCGTGACCAGGTGGTTTGCGCCGAGGGCGAGGGCCGCGTGGTAGAGCGGGCGGGACTCCTCGGCGATCCATTCCGGCTCGCCGCCCATCTCGATGACCAGCGCCTGGGCCGCCAGCCTCAGCTGCTCGGGTGCGGTGACGCCGAAGGAGCAGCCGGCCAGCCGCTGGACGTCCACGGAGGTGCCGGTGAACGTCATCGCCGGGTGCAGGGCGAGCGGCAGGGCGCCGGCCCGCAGCGCGGGGTCCAGCACCTTCGTGCCGTAGCGCCCGGAGGTGTGCGCGATGAGCTGTCCCGGCCGGACCGCGCCGGTCTCGGCAAGGCCCTCCACCAGGCCCGGCAGCGCGTCGTCGGGGACGGTCAGCAGGACGAGCTCGGCGCGCGCCAGGACCTCGGCGGGCGTCACCAGGGGGACGTCGGGGAGCAGGGCGGCGGCGCGGCGCACCGAGGCGTCGGACACGCCGGAGACCGCGACCGGGCGGTGTCCCGCGAGCTGCAGGGCGACGGCCAGGGCGGGGCCGACACGGCCCGCGCCGACGACACCGACGGTGAGGCGGGCAGGGCGGTCCCTCGCGTCGAGAGGGTCCTTCGGGGCTGTTGCATTCACGCGGCAGTGGCCTTCCGTTCCAGTCCGCGGGGGGTACCGGACGATTTCTCTGCATGCTACGCCAGCGTTTCGTCCGGCTCCGGGCCGTCCACAGGCTGTGGGAAACTCCGTGCCCCGCAGGGCGTCCCGGCCGGACCGCACCGACGGGCCGCCGGACGGACCGAAGGGAGCGGCCTCGCGATAACCCGTGGGCGGCAGCCCCGTTCTGCGTGATGATCGTCCCATGGCAGACATGAACGAGCAGGCGCACGGCAGGACGGCGGACGAGGCAGCGGACTCCGGCGACGGGCAGCGGGACGAGGACGACGCCCCCACGCTCCGCCGGCTGGCCGCCTGGCGGCAGGCCGGACGGACCCTGCACCGGTCGCCGCTCGACCGCTCGCTCGGCGAACAGCTGGAAGTGCTGGCCGCCGAGGCCGGCACGGTCACCGATCTCGACCGGCCCGGGGACATCTACGGCAACGGTGTCGTCACCGAGCTCGAGCAGCGGATCGCCGAGGTGCTGGGCACGGAGGCCGCCGCGTTCTTCCCGACCGGGACGATGGCCCAGCAGGTCGCGCTGCGGTGCTGGGCCGGACGGACCGGCAGTCCGACGGTGGCGCTGCATCCGCTGGCCCACCCCGAGGCGCACGAGCGCGGCGCGCTCGGCGCGGTGAGCGGGCTGCGTACCGTCCATCCGACGTCGGCGCCGAGGCTGCCCACGGCGGACGAGATCCGTGACTTCGAGGAGCCGTTCGGCACCCTGATGCTGGAGCTTCCGCTGCGTGACGCGGGCTTCGTCCTTCCCACCTGGGAGGAGCTGGAGGCAGTGGTGGCGGCCGCGCGCGAACGCGACGCGGTGGTCCACTTCGACGGGGCGCGGCTGTGGGAGTGCACCACCCGTTTCGGGCGGGAGCTGCCGGAGATCGTGGCGCTCGCGGACAGCGTGTACGTGTCGTTCTACAAGACCCTCGGCGGAATCTCCGGCGCCGCGCTCGCCGGTTCCGCCTCGCTGATCGACGAGGCCCGTACCTGGCGGCACCGGTACGGCGGCCAGCTCTTCCAGCAGTTCCCGGCTGCGCTCTCCGCCCTGAGCGGCCTGGACCGGGAGCTGCCGAAGCTGCCGTCGTACGTGGCACAGGCACGGTTGGTGGCCGCGGCGCTGGCCGAGGGGTTCGCGGAGTCCGCTACCGGGTGGTCCCGGGTGCACCCCGAGCCGCCGCACACGCACCAGTTCCAGGTGTGGCTGCCGTACGGGGCCGACGTGCTGACGGAGGCGGCGGTGCGGCAGGCGGAGGAGACGGGAGTGTCGCTCTTCCGCAGCTGGTACCCGGCGCCCGCCGCACCCCCCGGACTCTCCCTCACGGAGGTCACGGTCGGGGCCGAGGGGCTGGAGTGGACAGCCGCCGACGTCAAGGCGGCCCTGGACGAGTTCCTGAAGCGGGTGGCCGAGGGGATCCGGCGCTGAGCGCCGCGCGGCGCTCAGCGCCGGCGGTCAGTCGAACCGGATGTGCCTGATCCCCGTCCAGGTGCGCCGCAGCCGGTGCCGCAGCGCGCTGTCCGTGTCCGGCAGCAGGGTGAGCCCCGCCGGTCCGGCGATCCGGTCGGCGACCTGCGGAACGGTCAGCCGGTCGGTGTGGATGTGCTCGGCGAACTCCGGAGCCGCGAGCCGCTCCAGGCAGTGATCCAGCTTCGCCACGGCGAAGCTCTCGCGCTTCAGCCCGCGCCCCAGTCCGCGTTCGCGCAGCCGCCGCAGCACCGTCGCGCGCTCGGCGAGCAGGGCGAAGTGGTGCACCGTGTGCCCGTCCTCGCGCAGCCGCCCGATGATCTCGGCGAAGTAGCCGGAGTCGACCAGGGTCATCGGGGCGATCACTGTGCCGGGATGCCCGTCCAGGGCGAGGGCGAGCATGTCGTGCACACCATGCCGCCAGACAGGCAGATCCTGGAAATCGCCGCGCAGCGCCGGCGGCAGCGTCCGGTGCAGCCCGAAGCCGATGTGCTCCGGGTCGCAGACCACGCTGCCGGGCAGCCGCCGCTTCAGTTCGTACGCTGTCTGCGTCTTGCCGCCGCCGAACGGGCCGTTCACCCAGATCAGCGCCCCCATGACTCAGCCCGCTCCGCCGCCGGCGCGCACCAGCCCCGTCTCGTAGGCGAGGACGACGACCTGCACCCGGTCGCGCAGACCCAGCTTGGTCAGGATGCGGCCGACGTGCGTCTTCACGGTCGCCTCGGAGAGCACCAGCCGGGCGGCGATCTCACCGTTCGACAGTCCCTGGGCGACCAGCAGCATCACCTCGCGTTCGCGTTCGGTGAGCTTGGCGACGTCCTTGTGGCGCGGCTCGGGCGTACCGCTCGGCAGCATCGGCGAGAACCGGTCGAGCAGCCGGCGGGTGGTGGACGGGGCGACGACCGCGTCGCCGCTGTGCACGGAACGGATCGCGGCGAGCAGTTCGCTCGGCGGCACGTCCTTGAGCATGAAGCCGCTGGCCCCGGCCTTCAGCCCGGAGAACGCGTACTCGTCGAGGTCGAACGTCGTCAGGATGAGCACCTTGGGCGCGTCAGGCTCCGCACAGATGCGGCGGGTGGCCTCGACGCCGTCCAGCCTCGGCATCCGCACATCCATCAGCACGACGTCGACCGCGGTGGACCGGAGGTTCTCGATCGCCTCCACGCCGTCGCCGGCCTCGGCGACGATCTCCATGTCCGGCTGCGCGGCCAGCACCATCCGGAATCCGGTACGCAGCAGCACCTGGTCGTCGACGAGCATTACGCGGATCGCCATGAGGGTCCTTGTCTCCTGTTTCGTTCTGTGGTCGGTCGTCGGCGGGTTCCGAGGCGCGCGGGTCAGGTGGCCGGCTTGAGCGGCAACAGCACGCTGATCCGGAATCCGCCCCCGGGGCGCGGTCCGGCGTCCAGCGTGCCGCCGACCATGCCGACGCGCTCACGCATGCCGATCATCCCGTGGCCCGCGCCGTCGGCACCGCCGTCCTCGTACAGTTCGTGCGCGGCACCCCGGCCGTCGTCCTCCACCAGCAGGCCGAGCCCGTCGTCGAAGTACACCAGCCGCACGCTGGCCCCCGCGTTCGGGCCGCCGTGCTTGCGGGTGTTGGTCAGCGCCTCCTGCACGATGCGGTACGCGGTCAGCTCGACGCCACTGGGCAGCGGGCGAGGGGTGCCCTCGATCTTGAAGTCGACGGCCAGACCGGCGGCCCTGACATGCTCGATCAGGTCCGCGATCTGGTCGACGTCGGGCTGCGGAACGTACTCCCCGGTCTCCGGAGCGTCCCCCGTCCTCAGCACCCCGAGCAGCCGCCGCATCTCCGCGAGTGCCTGCCTGCCGGTGCCGGAGATGGTCTCCAGCGCCTGCCGCGCCTGGTCGGGCGCCGCGTCCATGACATAGGCGGCGCCGTCCGCCTGGACCACCATCACCGAGACGTTGTGCGCGACGACATCGTGCAGCTCACGGGCGATACGGGCCCGCTCGGCAGCCACCGCGACCTTCGACTGCGCCTCCCGCTCCCGCTCCAGCCGGGCGGCGCGCTCCTCCAGCTGGTCGAAGTAGGCGCGCCGGGTCCGCATCGAGTCCCCGAGCACCCAGGCGAGCACGAACGGCACCGTCATCACGACGACGACGAACAGCTTCTCCATCAGGCCGCTGGGCTCGCTGTTCGGCCAGCGCAGCTGGGAGAGGGCGGCAGCGCACAGACTGCACGTCAGGGCGAGCCTGGACGCCCAGCGCTCGCCGACGGTGGCCACGGTGAACGTGATCACCAGCATGGCGAAGTTCGCGGTGGTCGGTCTGACCCCGAACCCCAGCTGGGCGACCCCCATCGCGATGGCGAGGAGCAGCATCTTCTCGGGCGCGCGGCGGCGCAGGGCGACGACGACGCTGAGACCGATGACGATCGGCACGATGGCCAGGCGCTCGGCCCGGCCGCCGTGGCCGACATCGCCCACGACGATGGTCATGCCGGAGATCCCGAGGAGGAAGACAGCCCAGAAGCTGTCGACGCCCGTCGGGTGTCTGCGGATGAAATCGTAGAGGCGCTGCACGTAACCCAGCGTAGGGACAGGCGACAGGTGCCCGGGTCAGCCGAAGGGCCGATCCGGGTCCGGAGACCGTACTCCCCAAGGTGGAGACTTGGATACGTGACGGATGACTGGCGCGGGTGGCAGGAGGCGGCCGAGACCGCTTTGTACGGCGACGAGGGGTTCTACCGGAGCCCCGAGGGACCCGCGGGCCATTTCCGTACGTCCGTACACGCCTCCCCGTTGTTCGCCGCGGCCGTCGCCCGGCTGCTGGTCAGGACGGCCGGGGAGCTCGGGACCGATGCGGTGGACCTGGTGGACCTGGGGGCGGGGCGCGGAGAGCTGCTGACGGGGGTCCTCGCGGCGCTGCCTGCCGAGGGCGGCGGCGGCCTCGCGGTCCGGGCGTACGCCGTGGAGCTTGCCGACCGCCCCTTCGGCCTCGACCCCCGGGTGGAGTGGTGCGCGAAGCCGCCGCAGGGTGCGCGCGGGCTGCTGTTCGCCAACGAGTGGCTGGACAACGTGCCGACGCCGGTCGCCGAGACCGGTCCGGACGGCGTCGACCGTTACGTCCTGGTCCGTTCGGCGGACGGCGCGGAGCGGCCGGGCGAGCCGGTGAGCGGGGCGGACGCACGGTGGCTGAGCCGCTGGTGGCCGTCGGCGGGCCCGGGCAGCCGGGCCGAGATCGGCCGCCCGCGCGACGAGGCCTGGGCCCGCGCCGTGTCCACGCTGTCCGGCGGGCTCGCGGTGGCGGTGGACTACATGCACCTGCGGGAGACCCGACCGCCGTTCGGCACCCTGACCGGCTTCCGTGCGGGACGCGAGGTGCGGCCGGTGCCGGACGGCGGCTGCGACCTCACCTCGCACGTGGCGCTGGACGCGTGCGCGGCGGCGGGTGGCCCGGCAGCGGAGATCCGCACCCAGCGCGAGGCGCTGCGCGACCTGGGCGTCTTCGGGGACCGCCCGCCGCTGTCCCTCGCGTCGAGCGATCCGGCCGCATACGTGCGGGCGCTGGCCGGCGCGGGCGAGGCCGCGGAACTGACCGCCCGCGGCGGCCTGGGCGACTTCGGCTGGCTGACCCAACGGGTGCCGTTCCCCTCGGGGGCGCTGCCCCCGAACCCCCGCTCCTCAATCGCCGGAGGGGCTTGAATTGTCCGGCCCGCATTCAAGCCCGCCGGGCACACTCCAGCCCGCCGGCGTTTGAGGCGCGCTTCCAGCCTCGCCGGCGTTTGAGGCGCGGGGGTTCGGGGGCAGGGCCCCCGCAAGCACGGGGAGGGGCTTGATTCGGCCCGCGCCCCCGCAGGGAATACTGTCCCGCATGACGGAGACGACAGTCGGCATCGGCGGCGCGGCGGAGAGCACCGACATGGTGCTCAACATCGGCCCGCAGCACCCCTCCACCCACGGCGTGCTCCGGCTGCGGATCGTCCTCGACGGCGAACGCATCCAGCAGGCCGAACCGGTCATCGGCTACATGCACCGCGGCGCGGAGAAGCTCTTCGAGGCCCGCGACTACCGGCAGATCATCATGCTCGCCAACCGCCACGACTGGCTGTCGGCGTTCTCCAACGAACTGGGCGTCGTGACGGCCGTCGAGCGCATGCTCGGCATGGAGGTCCCGGAGCGCGCGGTCTGGACGCGCACCCTGCTCGCCGAGCTGAACCGGGTCCTCAACCACCTGATGTTCCTGGGCTCGTACCCGCTGGAACTCGGCGGCATCACCCCGGTGTTCTACGCGTTCCGGGAGCGCGAGGAGCTCCAGGCCGTGATGGAGGAGGTCTCCGGCGGCCGGATGCACTACATGTTCAACCGGGTCGGCGGCCTCAAGGAGGACCTCCCGGCGGGCTGGCTCGGCCGCGCCCGGGACGCCGTCGCCTCGGTCAGGTCCCGGATGGGCGTGTACGACGAACTGGTCCTCGGCAACGAGATCTTCCGGGGCCGCACCCGCGGGGTGGGCACGCTGTCGGCAGCGGCGGTGCACGCGTACGGGGTGTCGGGGCCGATCGCCCGCGCCTCGGGCGTCGACTTCGATCTGCGGCGCGACGAGCCGTATCTCGCGTACGGGGAGCTCCAGGACACCCTGAAGGTCGTCACCCGCACCGAGGGCGACTGCCTGGCCCGCTTCGAGTGCCTGCTGGACCAGACGCACAACGCCCTGGACCTGGCGGACGCCTGCCTGGACCGGATGGCGGACCTGGCACCCGGCCCGATCAACCAACGGCTGCCCAAGGTGCTGAAGGCCCCCGAGGGCCACACCTACGCCTGGACGGAGAACCCGCTCGGCGTCAACGGCTACTACCTGGTGTCCAAGGGCGAGAAGACGCCGTACCGGCTGAAGCTCCGCTCGGCCTCGTTCAACAACATCCAGGCGCTCACCGAGCTGCTGCCCGGCACCCTGGTCGCCGACATGGTGGCGATCCTGGGCTCGCTGTTCTTCGTCGTCGGCGACATCGACAAGTAGGACAAGCAGACCGACGGGTAACAGGCCGGTACCGCCTACGAGATCGCGCTGCGCAGCTCCGCCACGTCCAGCTGCTCGGTCTCGTCGTGCGCGGTCAGGTCGATGACCTTGCCGACGGCCCGGTTGTCGGCGGCGCCCGTGCGGTGCGCGGCCAGCGCCTCCTCGCCCACCACGTCGGCGAGGTCCTCGTTCTGCACGGACTCGATCGCGGCGTCCGCCTTCTGCGTACCGAAGAAGTCGAAGCTGCCCTGCGGCACCAGATGACGGCGGGCCGCCGCGTACGGGACGACCGCACTGGCGGCCGGCACGGGGCGCTGCGCGGGCAGTGCCTGGGGCGGCCGGGACGCGGGCAGCGCGGCCGGGCGGCGGTGCTGCTCGCCCGTCGTGGCGCCGGCCGGCGCGGCCGTCGCATGCTTGCCCTGCCGCTCCTCCGCCGCCCGGGCCCGCTCCGCGAGATCCCGCTTCCTGGCCTGCTCGGCGGTGCGACGCGCCTCCTGGAGCGCCCCGTTGCGTGTGAGGTCCTCCAACGCCTGGGCGGCGCGCAGATATCCGGCCGGAGTCGGGGTGCTGCGAGCGGCGGGCAGTTCGCGGGGCGGCGCGGCCGCCTCCAGGGCAAGCTGCCGACGGCTCTCCAGCACACTGGCGCGCTCGGTCTCGGCGTTGGCGTACCGGCGCAGCAGCCCGGCGTGTTCGCCGCGCAGTCCGGCGAGCTCGACGCGCTTGCGGCGCAGCTTCGTCTCCAGACGGGCGCGCAGCTCGCGCGACTCCTCCAGATCGGCTTCGATCTCCGCTATGCGTTCCTCGGCCCGCCACTCGTCGCCCTGGCGGGCGCGGGTCAGCTCCGCGACGCGACGGCCGGCCTCCCGGTCCCAGCTGCGCATCAGATACGCGCCGGTGAGGGCGGCGACCGCCGCGGCGGCGACCAGGGCACGCAGGACCAGCGGCTCTGCGAGTAGCCAGGCTCCCGCGGCACAGAGGACCGAGGCTCCGGCCACGGCCGAAGGCGGCAGGATTCTGTGCAGAGGTGGCGAATGGCGATGGCGTCCACGTGGCATGGCCTGAAATTTACCGTGCGTACGGTCTGCTTGGGAGGCCGCCCGGCAATCTGTTCCCCGCCGGTTACCTGACGGCCCCTGAACCACTCACTCCGCTCGCGCGGCCGGGAGTTCCCGCAGGCCTTCGAAAGCGGCTTCCGGAGCGCCTTGCGGCGCCTGTTCCGGAGCCCCTTCCGCGGGCCTGCGGGCCTTCCACGGCCCTCGGTTACTTCTTGATCAGGCCCTTCGACCGAAGGTATTCCCTGGCCGCGTCCGCCGGCTTGGCCCGCTCGGCGTCGACCTTGCGGTTCAGTTCCGCCAGGTCCTCGGTGGTGAGCGCCTCGCTGAGTTTGCCGAGTGCGTCGGCGATGTCCTGTGCGCCCGCGTCCTTGGCATTGACGACCGGCAGAATGTTGTCCGCGTTCTGGAGCTTCTTGTCGTCCTCCAGGAACACCAGGTCGTAGGTGTCCAGCACGCCGTCCGTGGTGGTGGTGAGGACCAGCTGGTCCTTGCCGTCCTTGACCGCCTGCTTGGACTGCGGGGTGCCGACGCCCTTGGGGTCGATGCCGGTGACGTCGATGCCGTAGGTCTTCTTCAGCCCGGGTGCGCAGAACGGCCGCACCTCGCACTCGTCACCCGCCGCGATCTTCACCTTGGAGGCACCGAGGTCCGAAAGGGTCTTGAGCTTGTTCTTCGTGGCGAATTCCTTGGTGACCGCGAAGGCGTTCTGGTCGAGCGCCTTACCGGCCGGCAGCACCTTCAGTCCGCGCGGGGTCGCCAGCTTCTCCAGTGCGGTGACGGTGGCCGCGGTGTCACCCGAGGCGACCGGCTTCTTCTCGGCGGCCTTCGCCCCGTTCGCCTTGGCGTTGAGGAATTCGGCGATCGTCGCGGCGTATTCCGGTACGACGTCGATCTCGCCCTTCTCCAGCGAGGGTTCGTACAGTTCGCGGTTCTTCACCGTGGTGACCGAGGTGCTGTATCCGGCGTCCTTGAGGATCTGCGCGTACAGCTCCCCGAGCACCTTGGACTCGGTGAAGGCGGCGGCGCCGATGACGAGCGAGCCCTTCTTCGACGAGTCGTCTCCGCCGGCCGGTGCGCCGTTGTCCTTCTCCAGGCTGTCGCCGCCGCAGGCGGCGAGCGAGCCCGCCAGCGCGACGATGCCGATCACCGCGCCGGCTATGCGCGAGGTCTTGCTCATCTTGTTCTCCGTCCACGGCAACAGGGCCATATGCGATATGCGATGTCGGTTACGAAAGCCGGCCGGGGCTCACGCCGTCCGGCGGCGGCGAAGCGGGGACAGCAGCCGGTCGAGAACGACCAGCACCGTCTCCACCAGCAGAGCGAGCACGGCGACCAGCAGGGCCCCCGCGACCACCTGCGGGGTGTTGTACGTGTTGAATCCGGCGGTGATGATCCGGCCGAGACCGCCCTGGCCGACCATCGCCGCGATCGTCGCCGTGGCCACCACCTGGACCGCGGCCGAGCGCAGCCCGGTCATGATCATCGGGTAGGCCAGCGGGAGTTCGACGCGGAGGAAGAGCTGGCCGCCCGACATGCCCATTCCGCGCGCGGCCTCCGCCACCGAACGGTCGACCTCGGTCATCCCGACGTAGGCGTTGGTCAGCAGCGGCGGCACGGCGAACAGCACCAGGGCGATGACGGTGGGCACGTATCCGCTGTTGCGCAGCGGCGAGACCATGAAGAGCGCCAGCACCGCGAAGACCGGGACCGCCCGCCCCACGTTGGAGATGTTGACGGCCAGCGCGCCGCCCTTCCCGATATGCCCGAGGTAGAGCGCGATGGGCAGTGCGATGGCGCACGACAGGAGAAGTGCCACCCCGCTGACGTACAGATGCTCACCGAGCCGGTGGCTCACCCCGCTCTCCCCCGACCAGTTGGCGCCGGTGGTGAGCCAGGTCCAGGCCTCGCCGAGAACTCCCATGGGGTCAGACCGCCTTCGCCGTGCCGGCCGTGTCCACGGCGTTGTGCGCGCTTGATATGCGGGTCCACGGGGTCAGCAGCCGCTGCACGCCGAGCAGCAGCAGATCCGCCACCACCGCCAGCAGTACGCAGAGCACCGAGGCGGCCAGCACCTGGGCCTTGAAGAAGCTCGGCAGGGCGTCGTCGATGAGATTGCCCAGGCCGCCCCGGCCGACGATCGAACCGATCGTCGTCAGCGCGATCGTGGACACCGTGGTTATGCGTATCCCGGCCATCAGCGCGGGCATGGCGAGCGGCAGCTCCACCTCCCACAGCAGCCGGGCGGGGCCGTAGCCCATGCCGCGCGCGGCCTCTTTCGCCTCCTGGGGCACCGCTTCGAGCCCCGCCAGGATGTTCCGCACGAGAATGGTCAGCGAATACAGCACCAGGCCGGTGACCACGAGCGCGGCGGAGAGCCCGAAAAGCGGCAGCAGCAACGAGAACATCGCGAGCGACGGCACGGTGTAGAGCACCGTGGTCAGCCCGAGAACCGGACCGGCGAAGCGCCGGCTGCGGCGGGCGAGCAGGGCCAGCGGAAATGCCACGGCGACCCCGATCGCCACCGAGACCGCGGTGATCCAGATGTGCTGGACCGTGGCATCGGTCAACTCCTGGCTGCGGGAACGGAGATACTCCCCGCAGATCCAGTCGTTCGTCACCAGGCAGTTCTGTGCGGCCATCTTGTCCCCCACCTCCCGATCGCCCACTCGTACTGATGTCCGGCGAGCCTATCCTCGACCACTGACAATCACGGAAGCCGTTGTATTCCAGCAACATGTCCGTCACAAAACACGCGCCACAATGGGGAACCATGATCCGTTTCGAGCACGTCACCAAGCGGTATGCGGACGGCACCACCGCCGTCGACGATCTTTCCTTCGAGGTCGCCGAGGGTGAACTCGTCACGCTCGTCGGACCCTCGGGGTGCGGCAAGACGACCACCATGAAGATGGTGAACCGGCTGATCGAACCGACCGAGGGGCGGATATTCCTCGACGGGGACGACATATCCGCCATCGACCCCGTCCAACTGCGGCGCCGTATCGGTTACGTGATCCAGCAGGTCGGTCTGTTTCCGCACAGAACGGTCCTGGAGAACACCGCGACCGTCCCCCATCTCCTCGGCTGGAAACGCGGAAAGGGCCGCGAACGCGCCGCGGAACTCCTCGATCTGGTCGGACTCGATCCTTCCGTTTATGGCGACCGATATCCGGAACAGCTCTCCGGCGGCCAGCGCCAACGCGTGGGCGTGGCAAGGGCGCTGGCCGCCGACCCGCCCGTGCTGCTGATGGACGAGCCTTTCGGTGCGGTCGACCCGGTCGTCCGGGAACGGCTGCAGAACGAATTCCTGAAGCTCCAGGCCCAGGTCCGCAAAACCGTGCTGTTCGTCACGCACGACATCGAGGAGGCCGTCCGGCTCGGCGACCGTATCGCCGTCTACGGACAGGGCTCGATCGAGCAGTTCGACTCGCCGGCCACGGTGCTCGGCGCCCCCGCCACCGACTACGTCGCGGATTTCGTCGGCGCGGACCGCGGCCTCAAGCGGCTGTCGGTCACCGCCATCGAGGAGAGCGACCTCGACCAGCCGCCGGTCGTCCACCTCGACGACCCGCTGGCCACGGCGACCGAACGGCTGCGCGCGGAAGGCGCCCGCTGGGCGGTCGTGCTGGACGGCGACGACCATCTGCACGGCTGGATCCCGGCCGGTGACGCGATCAGCGGCGCCAAGGGCACCGTGCGCGAACACGCCCGCCGGATGGAGGCGTGGCTGCCCGTCGGCGCCCCGCTCAAGCAGGCGTTCGCCACCATGCTCCAGCACGACGCCGGCTGGATCGCGGTCATCGACAAGGAGAGCGCGGGCCGGTTCCTGGGTGTGCTCACCCCGGCCCGGCTCCACGAGGCGCTGCGCCGGTCGATCGACGCGGACGACCGGGCCGTGCCGCGCGCCGAGGTGGCCGTGGAGAGCGTGGAGAGCGTGGCGGGTGCGGCGGGTGCGGCCAAGACCGCGGGCCGCTGAGGGCCGCCGCGTCCGGCACGGGCACGGGCTTCGGCTCCGGGTCCGGCACGGGCTTCAGCTCGGGCATGGGCTCCGGCTTCGGCTTCAGCCCCGGCTCCGGCTCCGGCTCCGGCTCCGGCTCCGGCTCCGGTCAGTTCTCGCTGAGCCGGCTGCTCATCCACTCCAGCGAGGCCGGGATCTCCCGGCGCCAGGTGTTGAAGTTGTGCCCGCCGCTGCCGAGCACGATCGACGAGGCCTGGGCGGGCGACTTCACCTTCGCCAGGAACTGCCGCGTGGAGGCGTAGTTCGCCTCGCCGTGGCGGGAGGTCGTCACCAGGAAGGACGAGTCGGGCAGCGGCCGGTGGTCCAGGGTCCACAGCAGGTCGGCGCGCTCGCGTGCCTGCCGGTCGCCGTGGAAGAGGTCACCGGTCGTCGGGTCCTCGGCCGCCTTGTAGTACGCGGAGAGCCCCGCGCTCGCCGTGAACCGGTCCGGGTGGTGCAGCCCGATCTTCAGGGCGCAGTAGCCACCGGTCGAGTTGCCGATGATGCCCCAGTTGCGGGCATGCCGGCCGACCCGGTAGGCGGCCGAGACCGCCGGGGGGAGGTCCTTCGCGAAGAAGGTCTCGGTCTGCGGACCACCCTTTATGTCCACGCACTCGGTGTCCCTGGGCGGCGCCACCGTCGGCCGCAGCATCACCAGGACCATCGGCTGTGCCCGGCCCGCCTTCACCCGGTCGAGTGACGTGCGCGGGTAGCGCAGCCCCTTGATGAGGTTCTCCGACGTGCCCGGGTAGCCCGTGAGCACCACGACCGCGGGGAACTTCCGCCGGGCGTACGCCGCCTGGAAGTACTCCGGCGGCAGGTACACGTACGCCGAGCTCTCGATCTTCGAGTGCCGCCCCGCGATCACGACCTTGTCGATCCGGCCGCCCCGGGCGGGCAGCGCACCGCCCGGCACGTCCGGCCGCTGTGTCCCCACCCGGACGATGTTCTTCGCGGCCAGGGCCTCGGCGGCATGATCGGTGACCACGCCCAGCTCCTGCTTCCGGCCGAACAGATCCGCCCAGGAGCCGTAGAAGAGGAACGAGTTGTTGGCCATCAGGCCGACCGAGGCGAACACCGCCACCTGGGTCGCCAGCAGCAGCCCGACCCGGCCGAACACCATGGGCACACTGCGCCGGGCGAACCGCGGCCAGAGCCAGATCGTGACGGCGAACAGCACGACGGCCAGCGTGATCGCCAGGATCAGCACTGCCTTGCCGGTAAGGCCCATGGCGGTTGAACTTTCTTGTCAGGAAATTTCCGGGATACGGGTGAACCCGTGGCCCGGAAGGCTCGTCCTAGAGGTCGCACATCGTCCGCAGGGCTCCGGCCGACGGACTCCAAGAATCTCTCGCGGAACCACGGGAAGCGATGTCTGTCACGCTAGATGGGGATAAATCGGGATCGGTTCCGAATGGTGCACGCACGTTCGTGCGCGGACCGAGGCCCGAGACCGTACCGGTGGTCGTCGGCACCGCCTGCACCGTGGTCGGACTGATCGACGTCGCCGCGGGGGTCTTCCCGCGCTTCCGCCACAGCCGGATGCACACCCTCGCCGAGGTGCTCCCCGGAGCCCTCGGCCCGTTCGCCGCCGCGCTGTCGCTGAGCGCCGGCGTCCTGCTGCTGCTCCTGGCCCACGGCCTCAAGCGGCACAAGCGGCGGGCCTGGCGGGCTGCCGTCGTACTGCTCCCGGCCGGTGCGCTGTCGCAGTTCCTCTACCGGCACTCGGTGCTGGGCGTGGTCGTCTCGCTGACGCTGTGTTATCTGCTGGTACGCCACCGGAGTGAATTCGCCGCACTCCCCGACCCGCGCAGCCGTTGGAGGGCACTGGCCAACTTCGTCCTCCTCGGCGCTGGTTCGCTCGGCCTCGGTCTGGTCATCGTCAGCGTCCACCCCGGCCGGCTGGTCGGGAACCCCAGCATCGCCGACCGGCTCCAGCACGTGCTGTACGGACTGTTCGGCATCGAGGGCCCGGTCGAGTACGCCGGTGTCACCTCCTGGACCGTGGGCTACTCGCTGGGCGCGCTCGGTCTGCTGACCGCCGTCACCACCATCTACTTCGCGTTCCGCCCCGAACATCCTGCCGCCCGTCTCACCGAGGACGACGAGGACCGGCTGCGTGCACTGCTGGAACGGCACGGCCGCCGTGACTCGCTCGGCCACTTCGCGCTCCGCCGCGACAAGGCCGTGGTGTTCTCCCCCAGCGGCAAGGCCGCCGTCTGCTACCGCGTGGTGTCCGGGGTGATGCTGGCCAGCGGCGACCCGATCGGCGACGTGGAGGCCTGGCCGGGCGCCATCGAACGCTTCATGGACGAGGCCAGGGCCCACTCCTGGACGCCGGCCGTGATGGGCTGCAGCGAGACCGGCGGCGAGGTCTGGACCCGCGAGACGGGGCTCGACGCCCTGGAACTCGGCGACGAGGCGGTGGTGGACGCCGCGGATTTCTCGCTCGCCGGACGTGCGATGCGCAACGTACGCCAGAT
Source organism: Streptomyces sp. NPDC058221 (assembly GCF_042882365.1). NCBI lineage: Bacteria > Bacillati > Actinomycetota > Actinomycetes > Kitasatosporales > Streptomycetaceae > Streptomyces > Streptomyces sp. NPDC058221. The sequence continues at coordinate 25,876 of NZ_JBHVWF010000011.1, forward strand.
GGTGAAGCGCATTGAACGCGGCGGCTACGAGACCCGGGTCCGGCGGGTGGCCGACATCGGCGAGACCGAGCTGGCCCGGATCCGGCGCGCCGCAGCCGACTGGCGGGGCACCGACAACGAGCGCGGCTTCTCCATGGCGCTCGGCCGGATCGGCGACAGCGCCGACGCGGACTGCTTCATCGCCACCGCCCACAAGGCCGACGAACAGAGCGCCGAGTCCCCGTACGGCGACCTGAAGGCCGTACTCCACTTCGTCCCCTGGGGCACCGACGGCATGTCCCTGGACCTCATGCGCCGCGACCGCGCCGCCGACCCGGGGATGAACGAACTGCTGATCGTCGCCTCCCTCCAGGCCGCGCCCAGGCTCGGCATCACACGGGTCTCACTGAACTTCGCGATGTTCCGCTCCGCGCTGGCCCGCGGCGAGAAGCTGGGCGCAGGACCGGTGCTGCGGATCTGGCGCGGACTGCTGATCTTCCTGTCGCGCTGGTTCCAGATCGAGTCGCTGTACAAGTTCAACGCCAAGTTCCGGCCTCGCTGGGAGCCGCGGTTCGTGGTCTACCGCACCGCACGGGAGCTGCCCCGCATCTCACTGGCGGCCATGCAGGCCGAGGGCTTCGTCAGCTTCGCGCTCCCCCGTCCGCTGGCCCGCCGGCTGCCCGGCGGCGGACGGCGCCCGTGCGCGCACGGGACGGCCACCACCGGGGAGCACGGCGCCCACGCGGCGTGACCGGTCCCCTGGCGCGCCCAGGGCCTGTCGTCGAACTGCCGTCTGCCGCGTGACGCCATGCGCGCACTCTCGCCGCACGGCCGTCCTTCGGGCGACGACGGCAGTGCGACGACAGGCCCTAGGCTGGTCGTATGAGTACGTTGCGTGGACGAGGCACGGTCCTGGGCCTGCCGGAGTGGGACCGCTGTGCGGTCATGGGTGTCGTCAATGTGACCCCCGACTCCTTCTCCGACGGGGGCCGCTGGTTCGACACCACGGCGGCCGTCAAGCACGGTCTCGACCTGGTCGGCGAGGGCGCCGACCTGGTCGATGTCGGCGGTGAGTCGACCCGCCCCGGCGCCAGCAGGGTGGACGAGTCCGAGGAACTGCGGCGGGTGATCCCGGTCGTCCGCGGTCTGGCCTCGGAAGGGGTCACGGTCTCCGTGGACACCATGCGGGCCCGGGTCGCCGAACAGGCCGTCGCCGCCGGAGCGGTCCTCGTCAACGACGTGAGCGGCGGGCTCGCCGACCCGGAGATGATCCCGGTCGTCGCCGCCGCAGGGGTGCCCTTCGTCGTCATGCACTGGCGCGGCTTCAGCGAGTCCATGAACAGCCGGGCGGTCTACGAGGACGTCGTCACCGAGGTCGTCGACGAGCTGCGGACCCGGATGGACGCGGTGGTCGCGGGCGGTGTCGCGGCCGAACGGATCGTGATCGACCCCGGTCTCGGCTTCGCCAAGGACGCCGGCCACGACCTCTCGCTCATCGCCCGTCTGGACGCACTGCACGGACTGGGGCGCCCGCTGCTGGTCGCCGCCTCCCGGAAGCGGTTCCTGGGCCACGTACTGGCCGGTGCGGGCGCCGCCCCGCCGCCCGCCCGCGAACGTGACGCGGCCACCGCCGCGGTCTCCGCCATCTCCGCCCGTGCCGGCGCCTGGGCCGTCCGGGTCCACGAGGTACGGGCCACCGCCGACGCCGTACGCGTCGCCCGCGCCGTCGAGGGAGCCGCGTGAACGAGCCGCAGGACGAGCACGCGGCCGCGGCCGCCGACGTCGAGGCCGTGGAGCAGGCCAACACCGCCTTCTACGAGGCGCTGGAGCGCGGCGACCTCGAAGAGCTCACCGGGCTCTGGCTGCCCGGCGAGGACCTCACCGTCTCCTGCGTCCACCCGGGCTGGCCGGTGCTCACCGGCCGCGGGGAGGTGCTGCGCAGTTACGCCCTGATCATGGCGAACACCGAGTACATCCAGTTCTTCCTGACCGATGTCGGGGTCTCCATGACGGGCGACACCGCCCTGGTCACCTGCACCGAGAACATCCTCAGCGGCGGTCCCGCCGAGGAGGGCAGTTCCCTGGGGCCCCTCGTCGGCCAACTGGTGGTCGCCACCAATGTGTTCCGGCGCACTCCGGACGGCTGGAAGCTGTGGTCCCACCACGGTTCGCCCGTACTGGCCGAAACCGGTGAGGAAGAGGACGAAGAGTCACCCTCCTGAGTGGGTACAACCCCGGTGGAGGGTCGAAAAACAACTCCCCGGGATTGGGATCGGGCACATCCGGGTATCAGCGGCTACCAGCCCCGTGCGGTCCGCCGTGGCCCCCGCGGGCGAGTGCTGTCGGTGCTCGCAGGTAGATTCGAACGAGGGCAGGCAGCCGCCCGCACGCGGACCCGTGCCCCTACGACCAACAACAGCAGGAGTGATTCGCGTGGATCGTGTCGCGCTGCGCGGCCTCAAGGCCCGTGGGCACCATGGCGTCTTTCCCCGGGAACGGGCAGAGGGACAGACGTTCATCGTGGACCTGGTGCTCGGCCTCGACACCCGCCCCGCGGCAGCCGCCGACGACCTGACGAAGACCGTGCACTACGGGGTGGTCGCGGAGGAGGTCGTCGACGTCGTCAGGGGCGAGCCGGTCGACCTGATCGAGACGCTCGCGGAGCGCATCGCCCAGCAGTGCCTCAAGCACGAAGGCGTCGAGGAGGTGGAGGTCGTGGTGCACAAGCCGGATGCGCCGATCACTGTCCCCTTCGACGACGTGACCATCACCATCACCCGGAGCCGAGCATGACTGCATTTTCTACCGAGGGGCAGAGCGACCCGACCGTACAGCCGGTTCCCGCCTCCGTGGTCGAGCAGGTGGACGCCGCGGACATCACCCTCTCCAACCCCAAACGCGCCGTGATCTCCCTCGGCTCCAATCTCGGCAACCGCCTGGAGACGCTGCAGGGCGCCATCGACGCCCTGGAGGACACCCCGGGCCTCCGGGTCAAGGCCGTCTCCCCGGTGTACGAGACGGAGCCGTGGGGCGTCGACCCCGGCTCCCAGCCGTCGTACTTCAACGCGGTGGTCGTCGTGAAGACGACCCTGCCCCCCTCCTCGCTCCTGGAGCGCGGCCAGGCCATCGAAGAGGCCTTCGACCGGGTACGCGAGGAACGCTGGGGTCCGCGCACCATCGATGTCGACATCGTGGCGTACGCCGATCTGGTCTCCGACGACCCGGTGCTCACGCTCCCGCACCCCCGCGCCCGCGAGCGCGCCTTCGTCCTCGCCCCGTGGCACGACGTGGATCCGGCGGCCCAGCTCCCCGGCATCGGCCCGGTCGCCGATCTGCTGGCCGGTGTCGGCCGCGGCAGCGTACAGCCCAGGGGCGACCTGGAACTCCGGCTGCCCGAGTAGTCGTTAGGCTCACAGAGGACAGCAGGACAACTCAGCAGTACGCACCCACAGGCGGCGAAGGGCGGCTCACCCGGTGAAGCAACTACGGCTCGGAGTACTTGCCGGCCTCTTCGCCGCCGCCGGGGTGCTGTCCTGGGGCGGCGCCCGCCTCTGGGACTCCCTCGGCACCCTGCCGGGCGTGCCGCTGGCCGCACCCATCGTGCTCGCGGTGATCGCCGCCGCCCTGCTGGCGACGGCGCTCTCCATCCGTGCCCGGCTGCGCGCCCAGCGGGAGCGCCGTCCTGGTGCGAAGGGCGTCGAGCCGATGATGGCGGCCCGTGCCGTGGTCTTCGGCCAGGCCAGCGCCCTCGTCGTCGCCCTGGTCTCCGGGGTGTACGGCGGCACGGGCGTCTTCCTGCTCGGCTCCCTCGACATCCCGCCCCGCCGCGACCAGGCGATCTACGCCGGCTTCGCGGTCCTGGCCGGCATCGCGGTGATCGCGGCGGCCCTGTTCCTGGAGCACGTCTGCAAGCTCCCCGGCGACGAGGACGACAACAACAAGAACGCTGCGGCGGCGTAACCGCCCGCCGCGCTTCCGTCCCCGTCCGTCTCCGCTGCCTGCCGGGTCAGCGGGCCATGATCAGGCTCATGGCCTCGGCGCGCGTCGCGGGGTCGCGGAGCTGTCCGCGTACCGCCGAGGTCAGCGTCTTCGCACCGGGCTTGCGGATCCCGCGCATCGACATGCACATGTGCTCGCACTCCACGACGACGATGACGCCGCGCGGCTCCAGGATCTTCATCAGCGACTCGGCGACCTGCGTGGTCAGCCGCTCCTGGACCTGCGGCCGCCGGGCGTAGACATCCACCAGCCGGGCCAGCTTCGACAGACCGGTGATCTTGCCACTGGTCGCCGGGATGTAGCCGACATGAGCCACCCCGTGGAACGGCACCAGGTGATGCTCACAGGTGCTGAACACCTCGATGTCCTTGACCAGCACCATCTCGTCGTGGCCGAGGTCGAACGTGGTCGTCAGGACGTCCTCGGGCGCCTGGTAGAGGCCCGCGAATATCTCCTTGTACGCCCGCGCCACCCGCCCCGGCGTCTCGCGCAGCCCTTCCCTGTCCGGGTCCTCCCCCACGGCGAAGAGGAGCTCACGTACGGCTGCCGCGGCCCGCTTCTCGTCGAACTCGCCGATCGAACCCTGGCCGTCCAGCGTCACCGGGTCGGTCATCTGTGCCTCGTTCCTCTGAACTGTCAGCTGCGCGGACATCCGCGCAGACATACGAAAGCCGCGCCCCCCAGGCTAAAACCTGGGGGACGCGGCATCCATTCCGGGCCCGGTGGAGCCCCCGTGACAGGGGCCACACCGGGGTCGGTGTCTAGCTCTCGGGACGCTCCTCGGGGATCGACTCCGTGGCCGGGACAGCGTCCGTGACCGAGGTGCCGTTCGCCGTGGTGGCGCCGTTGGTGAGGGCGAGCTCCTTCGGGGAGAGCACAGGCGGCCGGGTGGACGGCGCGCGCCGGGCGGAGCCGGTCCACGCCGGACGGGCCGGACGCTTGACGATCGGAGCGAAGATCTCCGCGATCTCCGCCTTGCCGAGGGTCTCCTTCTCAAGGAGCTGGAGAACCAGTGCGTCAAGAACGTCGCGGTTCTCGACCAGGATCTCCCACGCGTCGTTGTGCGCGGTCTCGATGAGCTTCTTGACCTCTTCGTCGACCAGCGCGGCGACCTCTTCCGAGTAGTCGCGCTGATGGCCCATCTCGCGGCCCACGAAGGGTTCGGTGTTGTCGCCGCCGAACTTGATCGCGCCGAGCCGCTCCGTCATGCCGTACTGCGTGACCATCGCGCGGGCCGTTGCGGTGGCCTTCTCGATGTCGTTCGCAGCGCCGGTGGTCGGATCGTGGAAGACCAGCTCCTCGGCCGCGCGGCCGCCCAGCATGTAAGCCAGCTGGTCGAGCATCTCGTTGCGCGTCGTGGAGTACTTGTCCTCCTCCGGGAGCACCATCGTGTAACCGAGGGCGCGGCCGCGGGAGAGGATCGTGATCTTGTGGACCGGGTCCGACTGAGGTGAGGCCGCCGCGACCAGGGCGTGTCCGCCCTCGTGGTACGCGGTGATCTTCTTCTCCTTCTCGGACATGATCCGGGTCCGCTTCTGCGGACCCGCCACGACGCGGTCGATGGCCTCGTCGAGCATGTTGTTGTCGATGAGCTTCAGGTTGCTGCGCGCCGTGAGGAGCGCGGCTTCGTTCAGCACGTTCGACAGGTCGGCACCGGTGAAACCGGGCGTACGACGGGCAACGGCGCCGAGATCGACGTCCGGTGCGACCGGCTTGCCCTTCTGGTGGACCTTGAGGATCTCCAGCCGGCCCAGCATGTCCGGCCGGTCGACCGCGATCTGCCGGTCGAAGCGGCCCGGACGCAGCAGCGCCGGGTCGAGGATGTCCGGCCGGTTCGTGGCGGCGATCAGGATGACGCCGCCCTTCACGTCGAAGCCGTCCATCTCGACGAGCAGCTGGTTCAGCGTCTGCTCGCGCTCGTCGTGACCGCCGCCCATACCGGCACCGCGGTGCCGGCCGACTGCGTCGATCTCGTCGACGAAGACGATCGCCGGGGCGTTCGCCTTGGCCTGCTCGAAGAGGTCACGCACTCGGGAGGCGCCGACACCGACGAACATCTCGACGAAGTCGGAACCGGAGATCGAGTAGAACGGGACGCCCGCCTCGCCGGCCACGGCGCGTGCGAGCAGCGTCTTACCCGTACCGGGAGGCCCGTACAGCAGGACACCCTTGGGGATCTTGGCGCCGACGGCCTGGAACTTCGCCGGCTCCTGGAGGAACTCCTTGATCTCGTAGAGCTCCTCGACCGCCTCGTCCGAGCCCGCCACATCGGAGAACGTCGTCTTCGGGGTGTCCTTGGTGATCAGCTTGGCCTTGGACTTGCCGAACTGCATGACCTTGGAACCGCCACCCTGCATCTGGTTCATCAGAAACAGGAAGACGACCACGATGAGAACGAAGGGCAGCAGCGAGAAGAGGATCGAGACGAACGGGGACTGCTTCGACGGCGAGACGGTGTAACCCTTCTCGATGTCACCGCCCTCGAACTTCTTCTGCAGCATGTCGGCGAGCTCGACGCCCTGGTTGCCGATGTAGCTGGCCTGGAACTTGCTGCCGGACTCGCCGGAGAGTTTCTGGCCGTCCTTCAGCTCAATCTTGAGGATTTGATCGTCACCGGTGGTCAGCTTGGCCTGCTCCACCTGGTTCTTACTGATCGCCTGGATCACCTTGCCGGTGTCCACCGTCTTGTAGCCGCCGCCCGAGCCGACGACATTCATCAGCACGACCACGGCGAGGACGGCCAGCACGATCCACATGACCGGCCCACGGAAGTATCGCTTCACGTCCATCCATACGGAGCGAAGACGCCCCGTCCCTCCTGCCCGTAGGTAAATGCTGCTGTGAGTAAAGACTGTTCCTCGGACGGTACCCCAGCATTGTCACCGACGACCGCCGGGGACGTCTGTCAAACCCGCCTTCGAAGGCTCAACGGCGGGAAATCCGTGAGGGTTCCCCGGAGCCGGTGCGGCTTGCGCCGCGTCGGGTCAGCCGCCGTAGACGTGCGGGGCGAGCGTGCCGACGAAGGGGAGGTTGCGGTACTTCTCGGCGTAGTCCAGCCCGTAGCCGACGACGAACTCGCTGGGGATGTCGAAGCCGACCCACTTGCAGTCGAGCGCGACCTTCGCCGCGTCCGGCTTGCGCAGCAGGGTGCAGATCTCCAGCGAGGCGGGCTCGCGCGAGCCCAGGTTCGACATCAGCCAGGACAGGGTCAGACCCGAGTCGATGATGTCCTCGACGATCAGGACGTGCTTGCCCTTGATGTCGGTGTCCAGGTCCTTGAGGATCCGGACGACACCGGAGGACTGGGTGCCCGCGCCGTACGAGGAGACGGCCATCCAGTCCATGGTGACGGGGGTGGACAGGGCGCGTGCCAGGTCCGCCATGACCATCACCGCGCCCTTGAGGACACCGACGAGGAGCAGGTCCTTGCCCGCGTACTCCGCGTCGATCTTCGCGGCCAGCTCGACGAGCTTCGCGTCGATCTCTTCCTTGGTGAGGAGCACCGACTGAAGGTCGGTACCCATGTCCTTCTCGTTCACCCGCGTCTCTTTCTTTGCCTGCCGGGTCCGGGTGGTGTCCCGGACCTGCGCGGCCGCTCGCCTGCATGTCAGCCGCTTGTGCGTCAGCTCTGCCGAATCACCAGTCTGCCACCCTGCCGCCGGGCTTCGACGCGGCCGGGGAGGTTGATGGCCTGCTGGCCGCGCCAGCCGGTGATGAGACGGTCGACTTCCTCGATGTGACGGGCGAAGAGAGAACCGGCCGGGGAACCCGCGTCTATGGCCGCGCGGCGCAGTACCCGGCGGCGGACGGCGGGCGGCAGCGCGTAGAGCTTGGCGCACTCCAGCCGGCCCGCGTCGTCGCGTACGTCACGGTCCGCCTCGGCGGCCCAGGTGTCCAGGGCGTCGGCGTCGTCGCGGGAGAGCTGCGCCGTGCGGGCCAGTGCCTCGACGACCCCTTTGCCCAGCGCCTTCTCCAGGGCGGGCAGGCCCTCGTGGCGCAGCCGGGAACGGGTGTAGGCCGGGTCGATGTTGTGCGGGTCGTCCCAGACGGTCAGGGACTGCACCAGACAGGCCTTGCGGGCGGTCTGCCGGTCGAGCTGGAGGAAGGGGCGGCGGTAGCGGCCGGACGGGCCGGACGCGGCGGCCATGCCGGAGAGGGAGCGGATGCCGGAGCCGCGGGCGAGGCCCAGCAGCACCGTCTCCGCCTGATCGTCGCGGGTGTGGCCGAGCAGGACGGCACAGGCGCCGTGGCGTTCGGCGGCGGCGTCGAGCGCGGCGTAGCGGGCGTCGCGGGCGGCGGCCTCGGGCCCGCCGTCGTGGCCGACCCGCACCACGACGGCCTCGACCGGGTCGAGGTCCATGGCGGCGAGGCGGCCGGCGACCTCGGCCGCGCGGGCGCCTGAGCCGTCCTGGAGGCCGTGGTCGACGGTGATACCGCCGGCCCGGACGTCGAGTTTGCGGGCCTCGAAGGCGAGGGCGGAGGCGAGCGCCATCGAATCGGCGCCACCGGAGCACGCGACCAGCACCAGGGGGGTGTCGGGGCGTTCGGGAAGTGCGGCGCGCCGCCTGCCGGCGCCGGCTTCGGCGAGCTGGGGGTGCGGGGCGCGTCCGGCGTGCGGCGCGCGTTCGGTCTGTTCGGCGAAGTCGGTGATGACGTCGTGGAGTACGCGGCGGACCGCCAGGCGTATCGCCGCGACCGCAGGATGGGGACCCATGTCCGGTGCCCTTCGTGAAGTTTCGGAGAGGTGCCTCGGAGTGCCGGGACAGAGAAGAGTGCCGTCACTCAGAGTGCGTCGATGGTGACAGAGCAATGCTGTTCATCGAGCATTGCACGCCTTCCCATGCCCCTACGGTCCCTCGGATGGGTGATTACCGGCGCGTTTACCTGTGGCTCCGAGCCCCTGTTCGCGCCGTGATCATGACTCTGCCTTACGGTGCACCCTCGCGATCCAGTCCTCCGGCTTGGCGATCTCCGCCTTGGTCGGAAGGGTGTTGGGCGAGGTCCACACCCGGTTGAAGCCGTCCATGCCGACCTCGTCGACCACGGCGCGCACGAAGCGCTCGCCGTCCCGGTACTGACGCAGCTTGGCGTCGAGGCCCAGGAGCTTGCGCAGCGCCTGGTCGAGCCGGCTCGCGCCGCGCGCCCTGCGCTGCTGGAACTTCTCCCGGATCTCCCCGACGGAAGAGACCACCTCGGGGCCGACGCCGTCCATCACATAGTCCGCGTGCCCCTCCAGCAGGGACATCACCGCGGTGAGCCGGCCGAGGATCTCGCGCTGGGCGGGGGTCTGTACGACCTCGACGAGGCTGCGCCCGCCGTCCTCGCCCTCCTCGCCCTCGGGCCGGCCGCCGGCCAGCGACTGGGCGGCCTCACGGAGCCGCTCCAGCACCGTCATCGGGTCGACGTCGGTCTCGTCGAGGAATGACTGGATCTCGCCCTGCAGATGGTCGCGGAGCCAGGGCACCGCGGTGAACTGGGTGCGGTGCGTCTCCTCGTGGAGGGCGACCCAGAGGCGGAAGTCGTGCGGGTCGACCTCCAGCTCGCGCTCGACGTGCACGATGTTCGGCGCGACCAGCAGGAGCCGGCCGCCGCCGTCGGCCGAGGCGGGGAGGTCACGGGTGGCAGGGGCGAACGTCTCGTACTGGCCGAGGACCCTGGAGGCCAGGAACGACAGCAGCATCCCCACCTCGACCCCGGTCACCTTGGAGCCGACCGCGCCGAGCACGGCGCCGCCCGCGCCGCCGCTGCGCCGTTCCTCCATCTTGTCCAGGAGAGGCCGGAGCAGCTCGCGGAAGCCCGCCACGTTGGCCTTGATCCAGCCGGCCCGGTCGACGACCAGGACCGGGGTGTCCTCCGGTTCGGTCCCCTCCGGGATCATCCGGGTGAAGGCCCGGACGTGCTCCTCCGCGGCCTTGGCATGCCTGCGCAGCTCCGCCACGACCTCGCGGGCCTCCTCGCGGCTGATCTCGGGCCCCGGCCGCACAAGTCGGGTCGCGGTCGCAACCGCGAGATTCCAGTCGACCATCCCGGCACCACCGATGCTCGTCATGCGTCAACCGTACGTGCTCGCTCCCTGATGCGGTGTGGTGTTGACCGCCTCGGACGCCCGGCAGCCGCTCAGCGTTTGCCGGCGGCCAGTGCGGTGGCGAGTGCGTCGAGCGCGGACTGCGCCCCGGACGGGTCGGTGGTGCCCGATGCCATGAAGGCGAAGGCCAGCAGCCGGCCCTGCGGGTCGACCACCGTGCCGGCGAGCGTGTTGACGCCGGTGAGCGTGCCGGTCTTGGCGCGGATCAGACCGGTGCCGCCGGACTTCGTCGAGTAGCGGCCGCTCAGTGTGCCGCTGAAGCCGGCCACCGGGAGACCGGTGAGGACGGGGCGCAACTCGGGGTGGTCCTGGTCGGCCGCACGGGCGAGCAGACCGGCGAGCAGGGCGGCGGTGACCTTGTCCTTGCGGTTCAGTCCGCTGCCGTCGGAGAAGTTCACGCCCTTCAGGGGCAGTTTCAGGTTTTTCAGCTGCGCGGTGACGGCACGTCGGCCGCCTTTGAAGTCGGCCGGTTCGCCCGCGGCCAGTGCGGTCTGCCGGGCGAGCGCCTCGGCGATGTCGTTGTCGCTGTTGGTCAGCGCCCGCTCGACGAGTCCGGACAGCGGGGCGGAGAGGTGCTTGGCGACGGGCCGGGACTTCGCCGGCGCCCGGCCGGACTCGGGTCCGGACGCGGTGGCGATGCCTGCCTTGTCCAGGAGTTCACCGAACGCGTCCGCGGCGTCCCGGGCCGGATCGCCGCTGCGCGGGGCGGGCCCGCTGGATGTGTTGTCGAGGCGCCCCTCGTTGACCATCAGGGCGCTCACGGGTGCGATGTTCTCGTTGGGGCCGATCGGGTGAAGTGCGGGCCCCGAGTAGCCGGATGCGTCGTAGCGGAGCCGCACCTCGTGGACGCCGCCGTCCTTCAGGGCGTGTGCGGTGTCGGCGGCCAGGGAGCGCAGGGCCGCCCGGTCGAGGGTGGGGTCGCCGCCGCCGACGAGGGTCACGGTGCGGGAGTCCGCGGAGGCCTGGACGGTCGTGGGGATGCGGTGGGCGGGACCGAGTGCGGTCAGGGCCGCGACCGTGGTGGCGATCTTGACGGTGGAGGCCGGGGTCATCGGGGTGTCGGCGCCCTTGCCGTAGAGCCGCTTGCCGGTGGCGGTGTCGATGACGACGCCACTGGGGCCGGTGCCGAGCGCGGGGGCCTTCAGCAGCGGTTCCAGCACGGCCCGGAGGCCGGCCGCTGCTCCGTCCGGGGCATCGGGCGCGTCCGGGGCCGACCGGTTCACGGTGGTGCCCAGGGCGGCGAGCACGGCCGGGGCGCTGGGCGCGGGGTCCGCTCCGCCCGGCGCGTCGGGGTCGTGATGTGCGCCACCCCGGGCAGCCGCCCAGTCCTGCTCGGCCTTACGCTGACCCGAGTCCCAGGGACCGGCGGCAAGGACGACGCCGGCTGCGAGCGCCAGGCCGAGGGCGGCGGAGACGGCCGTGAACTGCCAGTTGCTCAGCCCGTTCCGCAGGTTCAGGTGGTCCGTCAGGGCCGCCCTGCTCAGCTTGCGATACGGATTGATCGACGGTCTTTTCACCGGATCGCCCACCGCTGACCAGCCCCTTTCGCGAGCACACATCTCCGTGGGGGACACTTAACCATCAGTCGTATGTGTTGATCATGGAGGAGCCACCCGTGGAGTTCGACGTCGTTATCGAGATCCCGAAGGGTTCGCGGAACAAGTACGAGGTGGACCACGAGACCGGTCGGATCCGCCTGGACCGTCGACTCTTCACCTCGACCAGCTACCCGGCGGACTACGGTTACGTCGAGAACACCCTCGGCGAGGACGGCGACCCGCTGGACGCGCTGGTCATCCTGGAGGAGCCGACGTTCCCCGGCTGCCTCATCAAGTGCCGCGCGATCGGCATGTTCCGGATGACCGACGAGGCCGGTGGCGACGACAAGCTGCTGTGCGTACCGGCCTCCGACCCCCGGGTGGAGCACCTGCGCGACATCCACCACGTGTCGGAGTTCGACCGCCTGGAGATCCAGCACTTCTTCGAGGTCTACAAGGACCTGGAGCCCGGCAAGTCCGTCGAGGGCGCCGACTGGGTCGGCCGTACCGAGGCCGAGGCCGAGATCGAGAACTCGTACAAGCGCCTCGAGGCGCAGGGCGGCGCGCACTGACGTTCCGCTCGTGGTTCCGTTTCCGGTTCCGCGCACGCGACGGGCGGCACACCTTCACCGGTGTGCCGCCCGTTTCGCGTGGCGGCCCATCCCCACGGCCATACTGGGCAGGAGCGCTGCCGAAGACACGGAGCCGATGATGAGTGAGGTCAGTGGTGGCGGAACCGGGCGGTCCCGAGGACCAGAAGCCCCAGTCCGACGAGGCGCGCAGCGCCTTCTCCCATCCGGCCGGGGTGGGGAGGCCGACGGGCCCGCCCGACGAGGAACACCCGACGTCGGAATTCGCGCTCCCGACCGGCCTGACGCCTGAGCCGCAAGGTTCGGGAACGGGCTCGGGCCCGGGTTCCGCTTCCGGCTCCGGACCGGCCTCCGGATCGGACACGCTCAGCTCCGCCTTCGTCCCGCCGCGCACCTACAGCGCACAGAACTCCCCCGCCTTCACACCCGCGCACGGCATCCCGATGATCCGGCTGACCAAGGAAGCCCCCTGGCAGGACCGGATGCGCACGATGCTGCGGATGCCGGTCACCGAGCGCCCGGCGCCGGAGCAGGCCCAGAAGGCCGACGACGACTCGGGCCCCGCTGTGCCGCGCGTGCTCGACCTGACGCTGCGTATCGGGGAGCTGCTGCTGGCCGGCGGCGAGGGCGCCGAGGACGTCGAGGCGGCGATGTTCGCCGTGACCCGCAGCTACGGTCTCGACCGCTGCGAGCCGACCGTCACGTTCACGCTGCTGTCGATCTCGCACCAGCCGTCGCTGGTCGACGACCCGGTGACGGCGAGCCGTACCGTACGCCGGCGGGGCACCGACTACACCCGGCTGGCCGCGGTCTTCCGGCTCATCGACGACATCACCACCGAAGAGGCCGAGATCTCTCTCGAGGAGGCCTACCGGCGCCTCGCGGAGATCCGGCGTAATCGCCACCCGTACCCCGGCTGGGTGCTCACGCTGGCCGCCGGCGGGCTGGCGGGCGCGGCATCGGTGCTGGTCGGCGGTGGGTTCGTGGTGTTCCTGATCGCCGCGCTCGGCGCGATGCTCGGTGACCGGCTGGCCTGGCTGTTCGCCGGGCGCGGGCTTCCGGAGTTCTACCAGTTCGTCGCGGCGGCGATGCCGCCCGCCGCGATGGGGGTGGCGCTCACCCTCACCCACTGGTCCGACGTCCGGCCCTCCGCGGTCATCACCGGTGGACTGTTCGCGCTGCTGCCCGGGCGGGCCCTGGTGGCGGGCGTGCAGGACGGCCTGACCGGCTACTACATCACCGCGGCCGCACGGCTCCTGGAAGTCATGTACTTCTTCATCGGGATCGTCGCGGGTGTGCTGATGGTGCTGTACGGGGGCCTTCAGCTCGGAGCCGAGCTCAACCCGGAGGCGCGGCTCATCTCGCACGACCGGCCATGGCTGCAGATCCTGGCGTCGATGCTGCTGAGCCTGTCCTTCGCGATCCTGCTCCAGCAGGAGCGGTCCACGGTGCTGGCGGTGACCCTCAACGGCGGGGTGGCCTGGATCATCTTCGGGGCGATGGCCAATACCGGCAAGATCTCGCCGGTGGCGGCCACGGCGGTGGCGGCCGGCCTGGTGGGGCTGTTCGGGCAGTTGTTCTCGCGGTACCGGTACACCTCGTCGCTGCCGTTCATCACGGCCGCGATCGGCCCGCTGCTGCCCGGTTCCGCCACGTACTTCGGTCTGCTGGGCATCGCACAGAACGAGCTGGACCGGGGGCTCGCCTCGCTGTCGACCGCGGTGGCGACGGCGGGGGCCATCGCCATCGGGGTGAACCTGGGAAGCGAGATCTCCCGGCTGTTCATGCGGGTGCCGGGTGCGGTCGGCGGCGCGAACCGCCGCGCGGCCAAGCGGACCCGCGGCTTCTGATCCGCGGACGCGCGGCTCCCGGCCGGACGGGCAGCCCGGCCGGGGCCGTCAGCGCTTGGCGTGCCGGCCGCGGCGGCCTCCGGCGGCCGGGTCCTGGCCCTCGTCGTCCCGCGCGGCCGCTTCCTTCTTCGACTTGCTGCGGGCGCGCAGGAACTCGATGGCGATCGGCACGACCGAGATCAGCACGATCAGGACGAGCATCGCCTCGATGTTCTTGTGCACGAACTCGATCTTGCCCAGGACCGCGCCCAGGAGCGTCACGCCGACGCCCCAGAGGACTCCGCCGATGACGTTGAACGTGATGAACGAGCGGTAGTTCATCCGGCTCACACCGGCGACGATCGGGGTGAACGTCCGCACGATCGGCACGAAGCGGGCCAGGACCAGCGACTTCGGCCCGTACTTCTCGAAGAACTCGTGGGCCTTCTCGACGTTCTCCTGCTTGAAGAGGCGGGAGTCCGGGCGGTTGAAGAGCGAGGGGCCGACCTTGCGGCCGAAGAGATAGCCCACCTGGTCGCCGATGATCGCGGCCAGCGCGACCAGCACGCACACCAGCCACAGCGGGGTGTCCAGCTTGCCCGTCGTCACCAGCAGACCCGTGGTGAACAGCAGGGAGTCGCCGGGCAGGAAGAACCCGATCAGCAGCCCGGACTCGGCGAAGACGACGACCAGCACCCCGATCAGCCCGAACTGGCCGATGAGATGGTCCGGGTCCAGCCAGCTCGGTCCGAGCGCAAGCGTATTCAAGGGTCCGGGCTCCAGGATGTGGTCGATGGGCGGCTGCGTGGCCGCCCAAAGCTATCAACGCAACGGGACCCCTCCGGGTTCCAGTGGCCCCCGTGGAGATGCACACGGGGCGAACCGGGGCAAAACTCGGTGCCAGGAGGTGCCACACCATGGGCATTGAGGATTACGGCGGCGGCCAGACGGCACACGCCGAAGTGCTGGTCGTCACCACCAATGACGTACCGGGCCACCAGGTGACCCAGGTCATCGGTGAGGTGTTCGGCCTGACGGTCAGGTCCCGCCACCTGGGCAGCCAGATCGGTTCCGGGCTGAAGTCCATGATCGGCGGCGAGCTGAAGGGGCTGACCAAGACGCTCGTCGAGACCCGCAACCAGGCCATGGACCGGCTGGTCGAGCAGGCGAAGGCGCGGGGCGCGAACGCGGTGCTGGCGATGCGCTTCGACGTGACCGAGGCGGCCGATGTGGGCACGGAGGTCTGTGCGTACGGAACGGCCGCGGTGATCAACAGGATCTGAGCGCTGCCGATGGGGGGGGGGTGCGCCCCGCCCCCATCGGCAGCACTTACTCCCGGCGCTCCGCGTTGGCGTTGATCGCGTCGCGCAGGTGCTCGGCCAGACCCGTGCGCATCGACTCGTAGAACTCCTTGAACCGCGGGTCGGCGACGTACATCTCACCGAGCCCCCGGTGGATCTCCGGCGTGCAGTCGTAGAACCAGGTCGTGATGTGGAGCCGGTGCTCCTCGGCGAGGTCCATCGCGCGCTCGCCGGTGGCCGGCTCACCGGCCGCCATCAGCGCGTCGTAGCGCTCGCCCCAGGAGGCGACCTCCGCCTGCATCCGCTTCCAGTCCTCCTTGGTGTAGCGGGCGGCCCGGCGCTGCGACTCCGCGTAGGCCTCGGTGCCGCCCCAGCGCCGCTCGGCCTCCTCGGCGTGCTGCTCCGGATCCTTGCCCCCGAAGACCTCGAACCTCTCCTCGGGCGTGAGATTGATGCCCATCTTCCGCGCCTCCATGGCTGTCTCGACCGCTGCGGCCATCCGCTGCAGTTCGGCGATCCGGTCCGACAGCAGCGCGTACTGACGGCGCAGGTGCGCCTGCGGGTCCGCGTCCGGGTCGTCCAGCAGGGCCGCGATCTCGTCGAGCGGGAAGCCGAGCTCCCGGTAGAACAGGATCTGCTGGAGCCGGTCGAGGTCGGCGTCGTTGTAGCGCCGGTGACCGGCGTGGCTGCGCCCGCTGGGCGAGAGCAGCCCGATGCCGTCGTAGTGGTGCAGCGTGCGCACCGTGACCCCGGCGAATCCGGCGACCTGTCCCACAGAGTGCCCCATGGCTTCGCGCCCCTTTCCTTGTGCTGGGTACGTGACCGAGCCTGCGCCCTGACGTGACGTGAGGTGCAACTCCGAAATGCCGCCGGACCCCACCCCTTTGGAGGGTTATGCGGCTTTTGCCTCGCTAGGGTGAGCCGATGTCCACCGACTCCGCTGTCTCGGCCGGACCGGCCCCCGCGCGCCGGCTGCTGCCGCTCCTCGTCCCCGCCCTGGCCGTCGGAGTGGCCTCGGCCCTCGTCCTGCTCGGCGTCAGCGTCGTCGCGGACAGACTTCAGGACGTGCTCTGGCAGACCCTGCCCGACGCGCTGTCGATCGGCCGGTACTCCTCGCTGTGGATGATCGTGATGCTCACCGCGACCGGGCTGGTGGCCGGTCTGGCCATCCGGGCGGTGCCGGGCCGGGCCGGACCCGATCCGGCGACCATGGGTCTCGTCGATCCGCCGCTGGCGCCGGGTGTGGTGCCGGGGCTGCTGGTGGTGACGGTCCTGGCACTGGCGGGCGGGGTCAGCCTGGGGCCGGAGAACCCGATCACCGCGGCCAATATCGCGCTGGCCTACTGGGCGGGGCGCCGTTTCGCGCCGGACGCCCCGGCCGCGCTGTGGGTCTCGCTCGCCGCGGCCGGCACCATCGGCGCCCTGTTCGGCACGCCGGTCGCCGCCGCGCTGATCCTCTCCGAGACGCTCGCCTCGACGCCCGGACCCGGCGCGCTCTGGGACCGGCTCTTCGGCCCGCTCGCGGCCGGGGCGGCGGGAGCCCTCACCATGACGCTGCTCGCCCACCCCAGCTTCGATCTGTCGCTGCCCCCCTACACCCATGCGCACTGGGGCGATCTGCTCTCCGCGGTCGTGATCGCCTCCGCCGGGGCCGTGTTGGGCCTGGCGGCGGTGTACGCCTTCCCTCATGTCCACCGGGCCTTCCGCGCCCTGCCCCATCCGGTCCTGGCGCTGACCCTGGGCGGGCTGCTGCTGGGGCTGCTCGGTGCGCTCGGCGGACACCTCACCCTGTTCAAGGGGCTGGACGAGGTCAAGGAGCTGGCCGCCGATCCGGACGGCTGGTCGGCCGGCCGGTTCGCGGTCATGGCGGTGGTGAAGACCGCGGCCCTGCTCATCGCGGCGACCTGCGGCTTCCGGGGCGGGCGGATCTTCCCGGCGGTGTTCTCCGGCGTCGCGCTCGGCCTGTGCGCCCATGCCCTGGTCGACGGGGTGCCGGTGTCCCTCGCGGTGACGTGCGCGGTGCTCGGGGTGCTGCTGGCCGTCACCCGGCAGGGCTGGCTCAGCCTGTTCACGGCCGCGGTGCTGGCATCCGACATGGCGCTGCTCCCGCTGCTCTGCGTCGCCTCGTTGCCGGCCTGGCTGCTGGTGACCGGGCGGCCGCAGATGCAGCTGCACGAGGACGGGACGCCGCTGCGGTGAACCCGGGCGTCCGGTGCGGCGGGCGGGCGCCCAACGCGCCGGACGCCCGCGGTGTCCGTATCGTCTGATTCGTACGGCCTCGCGGCCGAGACTCCCGGCGCGTACCGAGAAGGGCAGGTCAGCGATGCCGCTCCACAAGGGCTCCGCACCCCGCAGTGAACCGTCCGCAGAGCAGCGCAGGCTGGCCCTCAACCCGTTCTTCGGGGAGGCCGACCCGACAGCGGGCATGGAGTCCGCGCCGCCCCGGCACAAACTGCCGGACGGGGCGCTGCCGCCCGCCACCGCGTACCGCCTCGTCCACGACGAGCTGATGCTCGACGGCAACTCCCGGCTCAACCTCGCCACCTTCGTCACCACCTGGATGGAACCCCAGGCCGGGGTGCTGATGAGTGAGTGCACCGACAAGAACATGATCGACAAGGACGAGTACCCGCGCACCGCCGAGCTGGAGCGGCGTTGTGTGGCGATGCTGGCCGACCTCTGGAACGCCCCCGACCCCTCGAACGCCGTGGGCTGTTCGACGACCGGGTCCAGCGAGGCCTGCATGCTGGCCGCGCTCGCGCTCAAACGCCGCTGGGCCCAGCGGAACGCCGACCGGTACCCGGCGACCGCCCGGCCCAATCTGGTCATGGGCGTGAACGTACAGGTCTGCTGGGACAAGTTCTGCACGTTCTGGGAGGTCGAACCGCGTCTGGTCCCGATGGAGGGCGACCGCTTCCACATCGACCCGCAGGCCGCCGCCGATCTCTGCGACGAGAACACCATCGGCGTGGTCGGCATCCTCGGCTCCACCTTCGACGGTTCCTACGAGCCCATCGCCGATCTCTGCGCGGCCCTCGACGCCCTGCAGGAGCGCACCGGCCTTGACATCCCCGTCCACGTGGACGGGGCGTCCGGGGCGATGGTGGCCCCCTTCCTGGACGAGGACCTGGTCTGGGACTTCCGGCTCCCGCGGGTCTCCTCGATCAACACCTCCGGGCACAAGTACGGGCTGGTCTACCCGGGCGTCGGCTGGGCGCTGTGGCGTTCCCCGGCCGAACTGCCCGAGGAGCTGGTCTTCCGGGTCAACTACCTGGGCGGCGACATGCCCACCTTCGCGCTGAACTTCTCCCGGCCCGGCGCGCAGGTGGTGGCGCAGTACTACACCTTCCTGCGGCTGGGCCGGGAAGGCTACCGGGCCGTGCAGCAGGCGTCCCGGGACGTGGCCCGGGGCCTGGCCGAACGGATCGAGGATCTGGGCGACTTCCGGCTCCTCACCCGGGGCGACCAGCTGCCCGTCTTCGCGCTGACGACCGCGCCGGAGGTGACGGCGTACGACGTCTTCGACGTGTCGCGGCGGCTGCGCGAGCGGGGCTGGCTGGTGCCGGCGTACACCTTCCCCGCGAACCGGCAGGATCTGTCCGTGCTGCGGATCGTGTGCCGCAACGGGTTCTCCTCGGACCTGGCGGAGCTGCTGCTGGAGGATCTGCGGTTGCTGCTTCCCGAACTGCGGGCCCAGGAGCATCCGTTGAGCCGGGATCATGGGGCGACTACGTCGTTCCACCACTGAGCCCGTAGGCGGCTTGTGCAGGCCACACACGTTGGTCGCCGGTTCCGGCCTCGAACGCCGGACGGGCTCTGGATCTGCCGGACCGCAGGAAGCCGACCGGCCGGACCAGGACCTGTACCGCGAACTTGATCAGTGGGCATCCCCGGGATCGGCGACCCCGGTCGCGTACGGGTTCTCCTCGCCCTCGGCGAGCACGCCGACGAACGGTTCGCCCTCACCTGCGAAGGTGTACGCGCCGCCCTCGATACGGTCGATCAGCCCGCGCGTCCATGCGGCACCGGCGTCCGCCGAGTGCACCCACATGTTCATGATCTCGCCGATGTGACCGATCGACTCGGGACCCGCCTCGGGGACGTAGTGCGCGGTGACCGAATCCCGCCACCTGGCCAGACCCACCACCCGCTCCCTGAGCAGGGACAGCGCCTCGGACCGCTCCAGGTCGACGATGCCGCCCAGCCCCGCCGACAGCATGTCCAGCTTCTGGTCGTACGAGGTCAGCGACGCACGCAGCAGCGTGAAGTACTCCTCGTCGCCCTGCTCGGTGATCTCGTACTCGGTGCGCGGCGGGCCGCCTGCGGTGCTCGGGGCGACCTCGTGGGCGAGCAGCACGCCCTGCTTCGCCATCTGTTTCAGTGCGTGGTAGATCGAACCCGGCTTGGCGCTGGACCACTCATGGGCGCCCCAGTACTCCAGGTCGTTGCGGATCTGATAGCCGTGCGCCCGGCCGTGCTGCCGTACGGCGCACAGGACCAGCAGCCGGATCGCGGACATGCCCACCCACCTCTCTACTCAACTTTGACGAGAGTAGCGGTGCCTGTTTCAGAGCGGGAAAACGCTCCGGCCGTGCTGGATCGATATCCACTTCTGGGTGGTGAAGGCCTCCACCATCGCCTCGCCGTTCAGCCGGCCCGTCCCGGACTGCTTCTCGCCGCCGAAGGCGACCAGCGGGTCGTCCTGGACGCTGGCGTCGTTGACATGGAACATCCCGCTGCGGATCCGCCGGGCGAACCGGACCCCTCGTTCGGCGTCCGCGGTGTGCACGGCGCCGCTGAGCCCGTACGGACTGTCGTTGGTGATCCGCACGGCCTCCTCCTCGCCGTCGAACGTGATCAGCAGCGCCACCGGGCCGAAGATCTCCTGGGTGAGCAGCGGGGAGTCGTCCGCGAGTCCGGCGAGCACCGTGGGCTCGACGAGATTGCCCCGGGTGCGGCCCCGGACCAGCGCCGTGGCCCCCGCGTCCACCGCCTGGTCGACCAGTGCGGTCAGCGCGTCCGCCTGGAAGGTGTTGATGACCGGGCCGATCTGGGTCTCCGGGTCGCGCGGGTCGCCGGTGCGCAGCGCGGCCACCCGCGCGGTGAACTTCTCGGTGAACCCGTCCACCACGGCGCGGTCCACCAGGATCCGGTTGGCGGCCATGCAGACCTGCCCCTGGTAGACGAAACGGCTGAAGACCGCGGCGTCCACCGCGTAGTCGATGTCCGCGTCGTCGAGCACCACCAGGGCGCTGTTGCCACTGAGTTCGAGGATGGTGCGCTTGAAGAGCCCACCCGCCGTCGCGGCGACATGACGCCCGACCCGGTCCGATCCGGCGAACGAGATCACCTTCGGCACGGGGTGCTCGATGAACGCGTCGCCTATCTCGGCGATGTCGGTGATCAGGACGTTGAGCAGTCCGGCCGGCAGTCCCGCGTCGTGGAAGATCCGGGCTACCAGCCCGCCGCCGACCACCGGGGCGTTCTGGTTCGGCTTGACCACGACCGCGTTGCCGAGGGCCAGGGCCGGTGCGACCGACTTCATCGTCACCAGGAAGGGGAAGTTGAAGGGGCTGATGACACCGACGACCCCGACCGGCAGCCGGTAGAGCCGGTTCTCCTTGCCGTCCACCGGGGACGCCAGGATCCGGCCGCCGGGGTGCAGCGCCTGGTGGGCGGCCTCGCGCAGGAACTCCTGGGCGGCGCGCAGTTCGTAGCGGGCCTTGGACCGGGTGCCGCCCAGCTCGTCGATGACGGCCTCGACGATTTCGTCGGCCAGCTCCTCGGTGATGCGCAGGGCCCGTTCCAGGACGCGGGCGCGCTCGTAAGGACTCGTGGCGGCCCAGTCCCGCTGCGCGCGCTCGGCGGCACGGTAGGCGCGGTCGACCTCGTCGGCGGAGGCGACGGTGATGGCGGCGAGCTTTTCCCCGTTGTAGGGATTGAAATCGATGATGTCCCACGAGCCGGTGCCGGTGCGCCATTCACCGTCGATGTACTGGTCGGCCAGCTCGTGGAAGAAGGACATGCGATCCCTTACTGCAGGTGCAGACTCCTGTTGAGGTGTCATCGTACTGAAATATCAGGAGAGTTGGAGAAGTCCACGGAGCAGATCGCGGCTCTCCTCGGGCCCCGGGCTCTCCTCGTGGAGCCGGACCATCGCCTTTTCGTACTGGGCGACTTCTTCGGCCTTGTCCAGATAGAGCGCACTTGTCAGCTGCTCCAAATAGACAATGTCCGACAGGTCGGATTCCGGGAATCGCAGCATCGTAAAGGAACCGCTCTCCCCCGCATGCCCGCCGAAACTGAAGGGCATCACCTGGAGAGTGACGTTCGGCTGTTCCGACATTTCGATCAGATGCCGCAATTGTTCGCGCATCACCTCGCGCCCGCCGTACGGTCTGCGCAGCGCCGCCTCGTCCAGCACGGCATGGAAGCGCGGGGCCCGCTCCGCGACGAGGGCCTTCTGCCGCTCCAGCCGCAGCGCGACCCGGCGGTCGATCTCGGCGGCGGGAGCGCCGCGCATTCCCCGGGAGACGACCGCATGGGCGTACCCCTCGGTCTGCAACAGGCCGTGCACGAACTGGACTTCGTAGATCCGGATGAGCGAGGCCGCCCCCTCCAGACCGATGTATGTCTGGAACCAGCCGGGCAGCACATCGCCGAAACTGTGCCACCAGCCCGCCACGTTGGCCTCACGGGCCAGGCCGAGCAGGGAGTCGCGCTCCGCCTCGTCCGTGACGCCGTAGAGCGTGAGCAGGTCCTCGACGTCCCTGGCCTTGAAGCTCACCCGTCCCAACTCCATGCGGCTGATCTTCGATTCGGAAGCCCGGATGGAGTAGCCGGCCGCCTCACGGGTGATACCGCGTGAGTCCCGCAGCCGTCTGAGCTGTGAGCCCAGCAGGATGCGCCGCACCACGGATCCACTCGACTCGCCTGCCGCCACTGGTCCAACCCTCCCCATCGCTTCCCGGGCATCGGGGCTCCCCCTGAACCCCAAGAGCCGGATTCTGCCATCAAAACGCTTCAGCCCGTACTCATTCGATTACGGAAATGAGAAGACTTCCCCAAGACTCCAGAACTCCACACAGGAAGAAATGAGCAAGAAACGGCACGGGGTCGGACAGGTCAGGCGCGTGCACGTGCATCTGCCCTTGCATCTGCCGTGCGCATTCGGAACCATGGGCCTCGCGCACCTGCGTGCTCGTTCGTGTTGTGCCGCTGTACCCGAGTACCCGTAGTACCGAGACAGCCGCGAATCCCGGGAGTGCCTCGTATGGGGACGAATGGATCGACGATGCTCGAGCCGTTACGGCAGGGGCTTCCCCCCATCGATCCATCTGCCGTCTCCGGATCAGCCACCTGCACGCTGCCTGCCCAGTACGAAGCCGTGGGCGGGGCCAGACAGTTCACCCGGTCGACCCTGACCGGCTGGGGCCTGAGCGAACGGTTCGACGATGTCGCACTGGTCGTCTCCGAACTGGTCACCAACGCCCTGCGGCACGCGCTTCCCTGCGACGTCCCGCGCGAGTCGCAGGACCCGCCCGTGCGTCTGCACCTGCTGCGCTGGACCTCACGGCTGGTGTGCGCGGTACGCGACCCGAGCCAGGCGAGTCCGGTGGCCTCCGAGGCCGCCGATTCCGCGGAGTCGGGCCGCGGTCTCTTTCTGGTGGAGTCCTTCAGCGACTCCTGGGGGTGGCACCCCTCACCCGTGGTGGGCGCGGAGAGCGCTTCCGGTCCCGCGCTGCGGGGCAAGGTGGTCTGGGCGCTCTTCCGGCTGACCGACCCGGCGTGACGTACCGCCGGCCGGAACGGGCGACGCCGCACACGACGGCGGGACACGGTGCCGCACCGTCGGACGGCGGTCAGACCTCCGCTATGAGATGGTCGAACTCCCCGTCCTTCACGCCGAGCAGCAGCGCCTCTATCTCGGCCGGCGTATAGACGAGCGCCGGCCCGTCGGGGTGGCGCGAATTCCGCATCGCCACATCCCCGTCGGGCAGTTTCGCGAACTCCACGCAGGATCCCTGGGAGTTGCTGTACCTGCTCTTCTGCCAGACGACTCCGCGAAGCTCTGTGGCCGCCATGCCGTTGTACACGTGGTGCACAGGACGCTCCCCGAGTTGCAAGGTGCAAGTGTCAACTGTCTCGGATCATAGCTCTGTTCAATTCTCGGTGCATGAGCGGATGCACAGGCAGATGCACGTGCACGCGGGGTGTTCCCGTGATTACAGCTTCCCTGAAGTCAGAGACGTATGCCGGGCCGGTTCGGCTCCCCGTTCTCCGAGTTGACCGTCTCAGCCCCGTTGCGACTCACTGGTAGCTTGGACCGTATTTCGTCTTCCAGGGGGAATTCCACATGCGCAAACTCGTACGTACCGGTGCAGTTGTGGCCACCGGCCTGCTGACCGCGCTCGCGCTCACCGGCTGCGGAAGTGACAGCGACAAGGGCGCATCGGACAAGGACTCCGCGTCCGACTCGACCCCGGCCCCCGCCGGCAGCGACGCCTCGGACTCCTCGACGGGCGGCGGGGACGGCGCCTCCACCGGCGGCACCAAGGCGCTGGAAGGGGCCTGGGCCGGGCAGTCCGACGGCAAGGCCGTGGTGCTGTCCGTCGCATCCGGGAAGGCCGTCGTCGTCGCCGACTCCCATGTCTGCTCGGGCAGCGCCAAGGGCACGGACAAGGTCACGCTGGAACTCAAGTGCGTGGACGGCGACACCAGCCGGGCCGCGGGGTCCATCGAGTCCAACGACGGCAAGACCGTCGTCGTCGCGTGGGCCGGCGGCGGCAAGGACACCCTCGCCAAGACCGACGCCGACTCGCTCGAAGGACTGCCCGACCTGCCGACTCCGTAACACCCGGGGTTCCCGGGTGCGTTGCGGCGGACCGGTCCTCACGGGGTCTCAGTCGTCGGCGGAGGCGCCGGGCCGCGAGCCGTCGTCCAGTCCCCGGGAGAACTCCTCCAGCGCTTCGAGAAGGAGATCGGCCCCGTTCCGTACGACAGGGTCCGACTCTCCTTCGCGCAGCCGCTCCTCCTCGTCCCACCGCTCCAGCGCCGCCCGGACCGGCTCCCAGTCCGGCACCCGCCGCTCCCGCACCGCCTTCGCGCCCTGCTCGGTGGCCCGGCGCAGCGCCTCGGCCAGCGGTCCCGCCTCCGGTACGGGGGTTGCGCCGCCCTCCGGAAGGTGTGCCTCCATCAGCATCGCGACCCGGCCGAGCTGGGAGAGCGCGTGCTGGGTGTCGTCGGCGGCGGCGTGCGAGAGACCGCGGTGCCGCACCGGTTCGTGCTGGGCGGTGGCCACCGCCTCCTGCCAAGCGACCCGCGCCGCCCGGGTGGCGAGCAGCGCGCTGCGGACGTCGTCGTGGCCCCGGCCGGCCGGATCCGCGTACTGGTCGACGACCGAGGCGGCGTAACGGCCGTCCTCCTTCAGCCAGTCGCCGAGCCGGCCGCGCAGCCGCGGGGTCTCCCACGCCGGGTAGACGGCGTACGAGATCATCGCGACGAGACCGCCGCCGAGGGTGAGGACGAGCCGTTCCAGCACGGTCTGCGACCAGTCGTCGCCCGCCATGCCGAGCAGGAAGACCACGTACGCGGCGACGCAGGCCTGCCCGACCGAGTAGCCGGTGCGCATCAGGAGGTACATCAGGAGGGCGCAGGCCACGGCGAGTACGGCGGACAGTCCCACGCCGGGGTGGGCGGTCTGGACGATCGCGGTGGCGAGGAGGACACCGACGACGGTGCCGCCGAACCGGGCCACGGAGCGTTCGTACGTCTGCGAGAACTCCGGCCGCATCACCATGACGGCGGTCATCGGCGCCCAGTAGCCGTGACCGAACGGCAGCACGGTGCCCAGGAGATAGCCGACGGCGGCGACGACCGAGATCCGGATGGCGTGCCGCAGGATCGGGGAGCCGTGGTGCAGCTCGCGGCGCATCGAGTTGAGCACCACCGGGACCAGCCGCAGCAGGGTGGGACGCCGGTGGTGGTCGGCCGGCGAACCGCCCCGGCCCGCCTTGAGGGCGTCGGCGGTCTGCTCGGCCTCGGCCCTTTCCTCCCTGGTGCCCTCGCCCTCGGCCGCCTCGATGACATCGGAGAGCAGCGCGGCCAGCCGGTCGGCTGCGCGCAGCGGCGGGCCGGTGAGCAGGGCCCCGGTGTCGGGGGTCTTCAGCGTGGCGACGGCGGGCGCGGGCAGCCGCACCGGATCGCCCTGCCGGATCGCCCGCGCCGCCGCGTCGAGCAGCGATCCGGCGGCGGCGAGCAGCTCGCGGACCCGGTCGCGCTCCGGCCCTTCGACCGGCACACCCATCGCGGGGTCGGCGAGCGAGGCGAGCACCGGTCTGATCCGCTCGGCGACCCCGCGTGAGCCATGCAGTTCGGCCGGGCGGCGGCGGGCCTGACGCGGGGTGATGGCGGCCGCCCTGCGGGCCTCCATCAGCGGCACCGGGTCGAAGTGGGCGACCGGGTCGTGGCGCAGCCTGCGGGCGTAGTCCGCCTCGGCGGCGAGCGCGTCGGCCAGTGCGTCCCGCTGGGCGCCCCATCTGCGGACCGGGAACAGCACGATCAGCGCCGCCTGGACCACTCCGCCGAACGCGATCATCCCGGCGTGCAGGGCCGCCTGGGCGACGGAGGTGGGCAGAGTGATCGTCACCAGCATGATCGCGACGTTGGACGCGGCAATGATGCCGCCCGTCGGGCCCGCCGCCCAGGCGAGCCCCGCGACGAAGGTCCAGATGACCAGCAGGAGCATGAAGAGCGGCAGATGGGAGCCGGTGACATAACCGAGGAACGTGGAGACGGCGAGGCTCGCGCCGGAGACCAGGGCGAGCACCGGCCGGGGCCGCCAGCTGCGCTGGAAGGTGGCGATGGCCGCCTGGAACGCGCCGAAGGCGGAGCTGGCCGCGACCACGGGCCCGAAGAGGGCGAGGCTCACCCCCATCACCAGGGCCAGACCGGCCGCGCCGCGGATGGCGATCAGCGGTTCGAGGCGCCGCCGCTCGATCGTCAGCCCCGAGCGGGCGGTCTCCTTCAGCGCCCGGAGCCAGCTCATGCCCAGAGCCTAACCGGATTTACCGTTACGCCCGAGTTGTCGGGATCGGTTGTGCCGGATCCGTCACCGCCGGACACATGCCCGGAGTGTCAGTCGGAGATCTCCGGTGCCGCCGCGCCCATCCTGGCCCGGTCGGCGGCGGCCGTGCCATGGGTCCAGCCGTCCGGGTCGGTGGCGCCCCGCACCCGGGCCGTCGTGGTCCGGGGGAACATCCGCTCGGCGGTGTCCGTGACCGCAAGGTCGCGCGCGGCCAGCACGGGCAGCAGACCGGGGTCGGCCGCGCCGGACGATCCTGCTGCCGCCGCGCCCTCGGCGTCGGCCTCGGCGGTGGCCCGGGCGGTGCCGTCCGCCAGCCGGCGGCCAAGACGCTGGGCGTACGCCATCAGGAAGGACTGCCGGAACGTCTTGGTCCGTTTGCGCCCGCCGGCCCGCTGGCCCGCCTCGGCCCGGGTCATCGCCACGGTGCCCTGCACCAGCAGCGAGGTGTGGAGCAGTTCCACGGCCTCCAGGTCCGGCTCGAAGCCGACGACCGTCGAGAAGCCGAGATCACTGTTCCACACCGCCCGGCAGCGGTTCGCGGAGGCGACGGCATCGAGCAGGATCGCCTTCGCCGTCTCGTACGGGGCATCCACCCCGATCCGGCAGGCGCCCGGCTCGCGGCCGCTGTGTGTACGGGCGGCGAGCAGCGCCTCGTCGATGCTGTGCCGGGCCATCAGCTCCTGCGCCTTGGTGGTGAGCGCCTCCGCCTCCTCCGGGAAGCCGGTGGCCTCCGCCTTGGCCAGCAGCGCCCGGATGCGGGTCAGCATGCGGGGTTCACCGTGCGCGGGCGGCAGCCGCAGACCGTCGCGCGGCGCACCGGGCGGCGGCCCGACGGCTTCGATGACGGGCAGCCGCAGCAGCAGCCGGTAGAGCCCGAGGAGCTCGGATGCGTACGAGAACCGGTCGGGCCGGCCCGGCGGCGGCACCGCCGGCAGCTCGTCCAGCTGGGACTGCCAGCGCGGCGGCAGCCGCTCGTACCGCCGGACCTCCGAGCCGATCAGTCCGGCGGCCAGGCCGGCCCGGTGCTCGTCCAGTTCACGGCGGACGACGCGGACGAGATCGGCCGGCAGCCAGCCGCGCTCCCAGGCCCGCCGGACGAACTCCTCGCCGCGCCGCAGCAGCTCGGCGTCGGCCGACGGATCGGCGGCGAGGAGGGAGGCGCCGGTGTCGAGACCGGCGTCGCCGTCCGAGTAGAGGGCCGCCGTGAATGCCTGGTCGATCACCGGTTCCATGAGGTCAGGGTAGGCGTGGCCGGATCGGCGGAATTCATCCACAGCCTGTGGATATCTATTTCCCGGCCGGCCCCGCCGTGCTGCCGGGACACGTCAGGGAAGCAGGACGAGCTTCCCCCGGACATGCCCCGCCTCGCTCAGCCGCTGTGCGTCGGCCGCGTCGACGAGCGGAAGGGCCCGTTCGACCTGCACCCGCAGCTCACCGTCGGCCGCGAGCCTGGCATGCTCGGCCAGCTGTTCCTTGGAACGGGTCCCGCCGCCGGAGAAGGCGACACCGTGGGCGGCGGCTGCCTGGTCGGCGATGGTGACGATCCGGTCGGTGGTGCCGCCGCGCAGCTCGATGGAGTCCGGCAGCGCGCCTCGCCCCGCCACGTCGAAGACCGCGTCCACACCCTGTGGAGCGGCTTCGCGCACCCGGTCCACCAGCCCCTCCCCGTACGCCACCGGGGTCGCGCCGATCACCCGCAGGTAGTCGTGGTTGGCCGCCGACGCCGTCCCGATCACGGTCGCGCCCCGGGCCGTCGCCAGCTGCACCGCCGCCGAGCCGACGGCTCCGGCCGCCCCGTGCAGCAGCAGTGTGTCGCCCGCGCCCACGGCGAGTTCGTCCAGGACGCGCTGGGCCGTGTTCGACGCGATGGTCAGCGCCGCCGCGTCCTCCCAGCTCAGCTCCGCCGGCTTGGCGGCCACGAGAGCGGCATCGGCCAGCGCGTACTGGGCGTAGGAACCGGTCGCGCTCCAGCCCAGCACCTCGTCGCCCACCGCCACATCCGTGACGCCCTCGCCGATCCGGTCGACCACTCCGGCGAACTCGACGCCCGGGATCGCCGGGAGCGAGGTGGGGAACATGTCCTCCATCCAGCCGTTCCGGATCTTGTAGTCCATCGGGTTCACCCCGGCGGCCATCACCTTCACCCGTACCTGTCCTGGACCGGGGTACGGCTCCTCGACCCGGGCGGGGTTCAGGACCTCGGGTCCGCCGAACTCCTCGAAAACGATCGCTTCCATCGTGCCTGTCCCCTCGGTGGACGCTCCGGGCCCCGCAGCAGGACCGTTGCCGATCCTCCCGCCTGCGACCCGCCCGCGCACGCCGCCTCGCTGTCAGTGCCGGGTGCCAGACTCGGCCGTATGACCGAACGCTGGGCCCTGGCCACCACACAGAGCGGTGGCGCCCGCCTCGTCCCGCTGGACGGCGCAGGTATGCCCACCGCCCCGGTCGCGACCGAACCGGACCTGGCCGAGGCCGTCCGCTCCCGGCCCGGTGTCACCCGCTGGGTGTGGCGTTCGAGCGCCGAGGTCTATCCCCGGCTGCTCGCCGCCGGAGTGCGGGTGGAGCGCTGCTACGACATCGAGGTGGCCGAGTCCCTGCTGCTGGGCCACGAGGGCCGGCTCGGCGAACCCCGCTCGGCGGCCGCCGCCCACGCCCGCCTGCTGGACGCCCCGGTGCCGCCCGACCCGCCGCCGCGCTCGGCGGAGCCCGGCTCCCAGTCCTCCCTGTTCGAACCCCGGTCCGGTACGGACCTGCCCTTCGACGCCCTGCTCCAGGTGTACGCGGACCAGCTCGCCCGGCACGACGCCACGGACCGGCCGGACCGGATGCGGCTGCTGACGGCCACCGAGTCGGCCGGCATGCTGGTCGCCGCCGAGATGAACCGCGCCGGTCTGCCCTGGCGGGCCGACGTCCACCGGGAGGTCCTTCAGGAGCTGCTCGGCGAGCGGTACGCGGGCGGCGGCGAGCCCCGCAGACTGGCCGAGCTGGCGGACGAGGTGTCCGCCGCCTTCGGCCGCAGGGTCCGCCCCGATCTCCCCGCCGATGTGGTGCGGGCGTTCGCGCAGTCCGGCATCAAGGTGAAGTCCACCCGCCGCTGGGAGCTGGAGGAGCTGGACCATCCGGCGGTGCAACCGCTCGTCCAGTACAAGAAGCTCTACCGGATCTGGACGGCACACGGCTGGAGCTGGCTCCAGGACTGGGTGCGCGACGGCCGCTTCCGCCCGGAGTACCAGCCGGGCGGCACGGTCAGCGGCCGCTGGACGACCAACGGCGGCGGTGCGCTGCAGATCCCCAAGGTGATCCGGCGGGCCGTCGTCGCCGACGAGGGCTGGCGCCTCGTCGTCGCCGACGCCGACCAGATGGAGCCGAGAGTGCTGGCCGCCATCTCGCGTGACCGGGGCCTCATGGAGGTGGCCGGTCACGACGGCGATCTCTACACGGCACTGTCCGACCGCGCCTTCCACGGCGACCGCGACCACGCCAAGATCGCCCTGCTCGGAGCCGTCTACGGGCAGACCTCGGGCGACGGCCTGAAGAATCTGGCCGCCCTGCGCCGAAGATTCCCGCACGCCGTCGCGTATGTGGACGATGCCGCGAAGGCGGGCGAGGAGGGCCGTCTCGTACGGACCTGGCTCGGCCGCACCAGCCCGCCCGCCGCGGGCAGCGGCGACGACGGCGAGGCGGGAATCCCGCAGGAGGGCGGCGACGGTCCCGCCGGGGCCGGCTCCGAGCACGCGTCGGACGGCGGCTTCACCCCCGGCTACGCCTCGTCGGACGCCCGCGCACGCGGCCGCTTCACCCGCAACTTCGTGGTGCAGGGCAGCGCCGCCGACTGGGCGCTGCTGCTCCTGGCCGCCCTGCGCCGGTCGCTGTCGGAGGCCGGACTCCGGGCCGAACTGGTCTTCTTCCAGCACGACGAGGTGATCGTGCACTGTCCGCAGGAGGAGGCGGAGACGGTGGTGGAGGCGATCCGGGCGGCCGGTGAACTGGCCGGGCGGACCGCCTTCGGTGAGACACCGGTCCGCTTCCCGTTCACCACGGCGGTGGTACGGCGGTATTCGGACGCGAAGTGACGGGGCGGCGGCCGCGGCGCTCAGGGGCCGGTCGGCGGACGCGGGCCCCGGGGCGGCGTCCCACTGCCCCGCCGCCCGGCGGCCGGGCCGCGGAACCCGGTGAGCCGGGGGTCGTGGGGAACAGCGGCAAGATGCTGCCGGTGGCGCTGCCGGCCGTTGAGCAGATGGATCGCGAACGCCACCACAGCGATCATGGCGAGGACTACCACCACGGTGATCAGGGTCTCCATGCGACATGGCCTCCTCGGGCCGTCCCCCGGTCCATCCAGGTTACTGCGCGCCCGCCCGCCGCGACGGCCCGGAAACAGCCGGGGCCGAGGACCGGCACGAGCCCCCTGAGCCGTGGGACGGCGCCTGCCCGGGGAGGAGAGCACGCCGACGACCGGCGGCGATACGGTGAAGCACCCGTTCCCGGCCTCCCCGCGAACAGTCGGCACGAGTAGGTTCCCCTCATGCGCATAGGCCAACTGCTGGGCACCGGTCGTTCCGCCGACGTATACGAGCTGGACGCGCAGTGGGTCCTGCGGCGTTATCGCGACGGACTGGACACCGCACGCGAAATGCCCGTCATGTCCTATCTCTCGGCCTCCGGCTATCCGGTCCCCCGCCTCGGCCCGCTGCCCGTCTCAGCCGGCCCCGGCGACCTGATCCTGCAGCGCCTGACCGGTCCGACGATGGCCGAATCGCTGCTTGCCGGCGAGCTCTCCGGCGAGGAGGGCTCCGCCATGCTGGCCGGTCTCCTGGCCGATCTGCACACAGTCCCGGCCCGGCTCTCGGCGGACCCCGAGGACCGGATCCTCCACCTCGACCTGCACCCGGACAACGTCATGCTGACGGCCGACGGACCCGTGGTGATCGACTGGAGCAACACCGAGGAGGGCCCGCCCGCCCTGGACCGGGCCATGACGGCGCTGATCCTGGCCCAGGTCGCCGTCGATCCCGGCGCCCCCGCCGCGGAAGGCGCCCGCGCACTGCTGGGCACCCTGATCCCGCGCCTGGCCGCCGACGACGGCATCCCGGCCCGCCACCTCGCCGCCGCGGCGGCCCGCCGCACCGCCAATCCGACGATGAGCCCGGCCGAACTGGCCCGGATCGGCGAAGCGTCGGCTCTGGTCAAGGCGTTGGCGGCCTGAGTCCGCGGTCCCGCCGGCCCGTCGCCCGGCTGGCGGACAGCCCTCAGGGGCTGTCCGCCGCGTGCCCTCGCCGCCGAACGCCCCGCCCCAGTCACTCGCGCATGCCCGCGAGTTCAACCGGCCGAATGCGCGGCGCGAACGAGGCGGGCAGCACGGTGAAGAACACAGCCGCCACCGCGCTCGCCGTGATTTCGATCGGCATCCCGCTACTGCTGACCCTCGCTCTCTCGCGGGCATCGCGGCGGGCCTCGCCGGAACGGCGGAGACTGCGACTGGTGACACGGACCGCATATCGGCCAGCATCTTTCGCGAGAGGGCCACCTTCGTGAATCCAACGATCCTGACCTTCGAGGCGGAGCAGATCGCCTGAGCCGGATTCCCATGGACGCCCGCCACCGAAGGCGCGTTGACGACACATCCAGATTTATGCTTCAGCATTCCGAAAACCACGTTCCGGTAAACGTTATGCATTTGAGATCGGCATCGATGGCGTCCTGGCAATCCTCGCCCCGCATCATCGCAGGCGGCCGTTCGCGTACGATTCCGACGAGGGTTACCACTACGTCGACGGCCCGAATGAGTCTCGGTGCCGAGCACCCATTCCGCACCCGTCCTACGTCTGCTACATTTATCTGACGGTGCAACACTCCCACTGAATGCCAGCCACTGCTTTCTCTGAATCGGTGGCCAACTCCAATTCACGCCGAAAACAGAACGCTACGGAATCTATCGCGAACCGACAACCGAGGGCGCCATTGCCATCAGCTGCGACATGGGGAGATCCATTCACTGTCCGGGTGCAGCGGACGTCGCGCCGGACAGGCCCAATCAGGCCGCCTCTTCCGCCAACGCTCTGTGGGTAGCCAGTCGAAAACCGACCCCACGAACAGTTTCGATGAGCATCGGCATCCTCAGCTTCTTGCGAAGCCCCGTCATGTGGACACCGAGCGTCCGCGTGTCTCCCGCACCGTCGTGCCCCCAGACCTCGCTCATTATCTGCTCGCGCGTGCACACCCGGCCCGGATTCGTCGCCAGCAACGCCAGAATGTCGAATTCCTTGCGTGTGAGCATGACCTCGTGGCCGCCTCGCAGCACCATTCGGCGGTGCATATCGATGCGGACCGGACCGAAATCGTGGACCTCGCCGTCCAGCTGGAGCCCCCAGGACTCCCAGGAATTCCGGGCACGCCGGTGAACCGCCTCAATCCGGGCAGCCAGTTTGCGCAGGCTACAGGTCCGCACAACGTAGTCGTCGGCTCCCAGCTTGAAACTCAGTACCTGGTCGAATTCGTCATCTCGCAGGCCTATGACGATTACTGGCACATGAGAAATGGCCCGAAGGGCCCGACATACCTCAAATCCGTCGACAACCGAGAGAGTGAGGTCGAGCAGTATCACATCGACACTTCTACTCTTTTCCAGCGCCGTACGGATACAACTCTCCCGTTGGACCTGAAACCCCTTGCCCCCCAGCCCTTCTGTTAACTCCAAAGCAAAGTCAAGATCATCGGCAATGACTAACACCTGCATCATCATCCCCCGCTCCCTGGTCCCGCCGTAGCTTCGCCCTATAGCGGACCAAACGCTCCGTCGTCAATTAGCCAGAAAAACTAGACTTAGCATACAGTGGATCTTTTTGGTGTCACAAGGGATTTTACCTTAACTAGCCAATCGACGTTACTGCGGCCCTCCGTCCACGTAGATGGTCTGGCCGGTCAGGTACGCCGCATCCGCACTTGCCAGGAACGCCACCACCCCAGCAATGTCCAATGGTGAACCAACTCTGCGTAGCGGCACCCTCAACGCCGCCTTTTCCCGAAAATTCACCGGGTCGGTACCAAGCCGGCGGGCCGTATCGTCGGTCATCGCGGTGGCAATGAAGCCGGGGGCCACCGCATTGACCGTGATCCCGTGCGGACCGAGTTCGACCGCCAGGGTGCGGGTGAGTCCCTGGACAGCGGCCTTGGCGGTCGCATAATTGGCTTGACCCGGGTTGCCCAACGCCGCGATGGAGCTCAGGTTGATGATCCGGCCCGAGCCCTGTCGCATCATGTGCGGCCGTGCTGCGCGCGCCGCCCGGACGGCGCCGTGCAGATGCACGTCGATGACGGTGTCCCAGTCCTCGTCGCTCATCATGAAGAACAGGTTGTCCCGGGTGACCCCGGCGTTGTTCACCAGGATGTCCAAGCGGCCGAACTCCTCGGCCGTGCGGTCGATCGCCGCGTCCACCTGGTCAGAGGCCGTGACATCGCACCCGATACCGACGCACCGGCCGCCGGCCGCACGAATCGACGAGACGGTGACAGCGGTGTCCGCCTCGATCCGTTCGATGACGGCGACGGCGGCGCCCTCACGGGCGAGGCGTTCGGCCGTGGCTGCGCCGATGCCCCGTCCCGCTCCGGTGACGATGGCGACTGTGTCGGCGGCGAGGCCCATGCGCGGTCCTTCCTCTGCGGGCTGTCAGTGGCTGTCGGCGGCGGAACTGGCTGGATCTGGACGCTGTCCGGACCGGTGACCCTGCTACGGGCAGATCAGACTCTTCGGACGCAGATCGGTCCATTGCAATTCGATGTGCGCGAGGCATGCCGAGCGATTGTCCGGCCCCATCACGACCCGCCATCCGGTCGGCACGTCAGCGAATTCGGGCCAGAGCGAGAACTGCTCCTCGCCATTTCGTAGCACCAGATAGCTGCCGTTTTCATCATCGAACGGGTTGGCCATGACCTATACCCTTCCGCAGAGGTTCTTGAGGGGCCGTCTGGCCACCTGTGCCAGATGGCTGGCGTCGGGCTTCGAGGGAGACCGGCAACGAGCTCATTCCCTGCAGGACGCTCGAATAGATCCATTTTTCGGGCGCAGTCTGCTCGAAGTCGGACACCGTGCGGCGCAGTCCGTCCAGCGTCGCCTCGACCTCCATACGGGCGAGGAAGTGGCCGAGGCAGTAGTGAGAGCCGGTGGCGAACGTCAGGTGCTTGTTGGGCGTGCGGTTCAGGTCGAACCTGTCCGGCTCGGCGAAGGTCCGCTCGTCCCGGTTGGCCGAGGCAAACCAGACACTGACGATCTCGCCGGCCTTGATGAGCTGCTCGCCGTTCACCACGGTATCCGCGGTGGCGTAGCGGCCACCGTGCAGAGGC
The DNA here is from genome assembly GCF_042882365.1 of Streptomyces sp. NPDC058221. Classification (NCBI taxonomy): domain Bacteria; kingdom Bacillati; phylum Actinomycetota; class Actinomycetes; order Kitasatosporales; family Streptomycetaceae; genus Streptomyces; species Streptomyces sp. NPDC058221. The sequence continues at coordinate 60,623 of NZ_JBHVWF010000011.1, forward strand.
GGAACGGTCCACCGCAGAACCTCTTCCGTGGCGGTCTTCAGATCTGCCTCGCCCCGCTTGAGCGCCTGCCACTGGTCCCGGTGCTCCATCAGCGCAAGCAGCCCGCCGGTGATCGCGTGGCGGCCGGTCTCGTCCCCTCCGATGATCAGCCCATAGCAGTTGGCCATGAGCTCAGCAGCGTTGAGCGGCTTGCCATCGATCGTGCTGTTGGCCAGCAGGCTCACCACATCCGTCTCGTCGCTGCCCCGGCGAGTCTCCGCCAAATCGGCGAAGTACAGAAGAATCTCGTTCTTGGCCACCGCCCCCTCCTCCGGCGGAGCGTCGGCATAGTCCGAACTCAGGACGTGGCCGGTGAGGTTGAGCAAATACTTCCGGTCCGTCTCCGGAATGGCGAGCAGGTCGCAGATCGCCGCGAGCGGGACGTTGCCCGACACATCGGTCGCGAAGTCGCAGCCCCCGCCGGCTGCCGCATCGGCCAGGAGTTGGTCGACCGTCCTCGTCAGGGTGTCCTTGATCTTCATCAGCATCCGCGGCGAGAACGCCCTCGTCAGGATCGCGCGCATCTGCGTATGCCGGACGCCGTCGGTCACCGCCAGCATCGTACGAGCTGCCGCGTCGCCGCCAGCGACCAACATCGGCAGGACGTTGCCCCTCTCGGCGGTGAAGTTCTCCCGGTCCTTGTACACGGCGGTGGCGTCGGCGTGGCGCGTGACCGCCCAGAATCCGGGTTGCGAACCACGCGGGCGCTGCCAATAGAACGGGCGCTCCTCCCTCAGCCGACGCCACACCTCACTGAGATCGTTCTCCGCGTGCAGCCTGGGATCTGCCAGATCGATGTTGTCGAGCTCATGCGGCGGGACTACCGGTAGTGCGGTCATCGTCTTACCTTCCGTTTCCGTCCGTCAGAGCTGCCGCGCGTGCCGGTGCTTGGTCGACACTGCCCGCTGCTGCGGCAAGCGCCTCGACGGTCGGGTTCATGACGAGATCCTTCGGCGAGATCGCCAGACCGGCCTTCCGCGCCTTCTGGATCACGGCGATGGCCACCATGCTGTTGCCGCCGAGCTCAAAGAAGTTCCTGTCGGCATCCACCGGGGGTATGCCGAGCACTTCGCCGAAGATCTCGCTCAGTGCCTTCTCCTGCGGAGAGTCGGGAGCCCGCCCGGTCGACTCGGGCTCGGCCGTCGGCGCAGGCAGCGCCCGACGGTCGAGCTTGCCGCTCGGCGTCAGCGGAAGCGAGTCGATCAGGACGTAGGAGCCCGGAACCATGTAGTCGGGCAGGAAGCGTCCGGCGTGCCGGCGAAGCTCCTGCGTGGTCGGTGTGGCACCGGAGGGAATCAGATACGCCACGACCTGCCGTGTGCCGGCCCTGTCCTCACGGATCACTGCGACAGCCCGGTCGACTGCGGGGTGCGTGGCAAGGGCGGCCTCCACCTCCCCGAGTTCGACCCGGAACCCACGCAGTTTCACCTGCTCGTCGGCGCGGCCGAGGAAGTCGAGGGCCCCGTCCGGCCGCCAGGACACCACGTCACCCGTCCGGTACATGCGGGAGCCGTCGGCGGCGAACGGGTTGGCGACGAACCGCTCGGCGGTCAGTGCCGTACGCCCGAGGTAGCCGCGTGCGAGTCCAGGACCGGCAACGTACAACTCCCCGGGCACTCCCACAGGCACCGGGCGTAGTGCCTGGTCGAGTACGTAGCACGCCGCGCCGGCGATGGGCCCGCCGATCGGCGGCGCTGCCGCGGCCGACAGCGGCTCACTCATCGTTGCGCAGACAGTCGCCTCGGTCGGGCCATAGGCATTGATCACTCGACGGCCGGTCGCCCAGCGCCCGACGAGGTCTGCGGAGGCGGCTTCGCCGGCGAGCACGAGGGAGCGCAGATCCGGCAGGTCCTCGGGGGACACGCTTGCCGCAGCCACCGGCGGAAGGACCGCGTGGGTGATTCGCCGGCTGCTGAGGACGTCGGACAAGGTGTCGCCGGCCAGAATCGCGGCAGGTGGAATGACCAGGGTTGCACCGGAGCCGATGGTCACGAGGAGTTCCGTCAGGAAGGCGTCGAAGCTCGGTGACGCGAACTGGAGAATCCGGCTCTCCTGATCAACTTCCATCCGCTCGACCTTGGCTGCCGCGAGGTTGGCGAGACCGGCGTGGGTGACCGCGACGCCCTTCGGCTTCCCGGTGGAACCGGAGGTGTAGATGACGTAGGCGAGCCCCGCGGTTGACAGCGGTGCCCTGCCGTCGCAGTCCCCGAGGTTCTCATCGGACAGCCGCTCCGTCTCGGCGACGACGGCCGCATCGTCCAGCACGATGCGCTGAGGCTCCTGCGGCAGCCCGGCCGCCGACTCCCGGTTGGTGCACAGCAGCACGGGACCGGCATCGGCCACCATGAAGGCGACGCGATCAGCGGGGTAGCCGGGGTCGATCGGCAGAAAGCCTGCGCCGGTCTTGGCCACCGCCAGTATCGCGACCACCATCTCGATCGAGCGGGGAAGAGCCAGGGCCACCAGCTGTTCCGGTCCGGCACCTCGGGCGGCCAGCAGCTGCGCCAGCCTGTTGGCGCGACGGTTCAGCTGGTCGTACGAGAGGGTCTCACCGCTGGAGACCAGCACGGTGTTGCCCGGGCTTCGCTCGACCCTGCGTTCCAACAGGTCCGCCAGGGTGACGGCAGGCACGACCTGGTCGACGCTGTGCGAGCCGAGCAGGATCCTCTGGTCCTCGGCATCGTCGAGCATCCGCACCCGGCCGACGGGCTGCGCCGGCTCCTCGGCGAACGCGTTGCAGATCCGGCACAGCACATCCAGCACCCGCTCGGCTTCGGCGCGGGCGAACAGATCCGGCCGGAAGTCCAGCACCAGTCGCAGCCCGTCATCGCTGCGACGCACGACCAGGGCGAGTGCGGCGCCGAAGTTCTCGTGATGCTCCACCGAGACGATGCGCAGCTCAGGGAGGGCGCCGAGGTACCGGGCCGGATCGGGATCCACGTCCTCAAGCACCGCGACCGTGTCGAAGACCCGCTGCCGGCCGGCAAGGGCATCGATCTCCGCCGCGCGGAGGGGCGCGTGTTCAGCGATCCGCGCCTGCTCCCGCTCCAACCGGGACAGCATCTCCACGAGCGGCTCGGCCGCACTCCAACGCACCGGCACCGGCAGGATGTCGGAAAAACCACCCACCATCGACTCAATGCCAGGGAACCTCGGCGGGTCCGCGTGGGTGCTGCCGAAGACGACCTCTCGACGGTTGGTCAACCAGCCCAGCAACAGCCCCCACGCGCCCTGGACCACCGTGGCGAGCGACAACTGGTGGTCATGCGCCTGGGTCAGCACTCGGGCTCCGACCTCGGCCGGGAGTTCGCAGACGACTCGCTCCAACGGCATCGGCTTCCCGGCGGGGACCACCGGCGCCACCAGGGTGGGTTCGTCCGCTTCGGCGAGCCTCTCGCGCCAGGTGCGTTCGGCAGCGGCACGGTCCCGCCCGGCCAGCCATGCTTCATAGTCGTCAGTGGCCGTCGGCACGGGCAGGTCGGCCACATCGAGGGGCTTGACGTACCAGTCGAGGAGTTCACCGAGAAGCATGCGATGGGATCGGCCATCGAGCACTGCGCGATCGCTGGTCAAGCGGAGCCGATGGGTGGTGGCTCCCAGCCGCACCAACGTCAGGCGGAGTGGGACTCCGTCGGCTGTTCCCTGCTCCTCCCGCGACTCGATCCGGTCCAGCTCGGCTCGGCGCCGTTCCTCGTCGAACTCGCTCAGGTCGACGGTATGCCAGGACAGACCTGCGGCAGACCCGGGGTGCCGCGTCGCCAGGACATCCGCGGCGGCGGCGAGCGCTGCCGCATCGACAGAGCCCTCGATGTCGACCACCGAGACCACACCGCCGGGCGACATGGCCATGTTGTTCTCCGTCATCTCAGGCACCCTCTTCGCCGTGGGTGGCCACGAGGCGAGCCAAGGCATCCGTACGGAGCCGCAACTTGTCCGGCTTCCCGGGGCCGATGACCGGGAGGCTCCTCCGCAGCTCGATGTCGGTCGGAGCGTGATTGGCGCTGAGCAGGCTCTCGACGTGCTTCCGGAGTTCGCCGGGAGCAGCCTCCATGCCCTCCCGCAGGACGACCGCGGCGCAGATGTGCTCAAGGCGGTCGGCGTTCTCCACCCCGAACACCACTGCCTCCGCGACAGCGGGGTGCTCCAGCAGTACACGCTCGACCGAGGCGGGATAGATCTTGATTCCGTTCGCCTTGATCACATCCGCGATCCGGCCGTACAGATGGAGGTAGCCCGCGGCGTCAAGATGCCCGATGTCCCCCGTGCGGATCCATCCTTCCCGCACGGTGCGCGCGGTCTGATCGGGATCGTGCCAGTAATGATCCATGGCCCGGGGCGAGTTGACGCATACCTCACCGGACTCGCCGGGCGCCAGCACCCGGTCGTCCTGCGGATCGCGGATGGTCACCTGCAGCCATTCGAGCGGACGCCCCACCGTCGCGCGCAGGGCGTCGTCTCCGTGCTCGTGCGGCAGGAGCCAGCTGATCATGTTGGTCTCGATCGTGCCGTAGACCTGCATGAGCACCGGCCCGAAGACCTTCGCGGCCACCGCCAGCCGCTCGGGCGAGGCGGGCAGGCCGGTGTAGAAGAGGTCACGCACACTCGACAGATCGGCCTGCGCCGTGTCCGGGTGGTCGGCCAGTGCGTACAACTGCGGTGCGGACAACACCAGTCGGTTGACCCGGTGCAGGGCCACCGCCCGCAGGACCTCTGCCGCGTCGAAGCCGGGCAGCAGCACGACCGTGCCGCCGGGAACCATCACATCGTCCGCGGCGAAGCCGCTGGTGTGGGTCAATGGTGCGGTGATCAGGCTGGTCGCCTTCTGTGCCCGGAGGGCGGACGCCGTGACCATCTCGTTCTTCACTCTGAACGACCAGCTCGCCCCTTTGGGCCGGCCGGTCGAACCGCTGGAGTAGGTGACCACGGCAATGTCACCACTGCGCGCCATGTCCGGCCGGAAGGCATCCGGGGGCAGGGCTGTCAGGTCAACGACGTCGCTACCCAGGTCGCCGAACCCGGCGAGCAGCGGGCGGTCCGCCATCGTGCCGCAAATCGCCCGCGCACGGCTGAGATTGGCTGCGTCCACGGTGATCATCGCGGGCGCTGCCTCGGCTGCGATGCCGCCCTGCGAGTCCATCGAGAGCTGGTCGGCAGGATTGACCGCGTTGACACCGGCGAGATGGACCACGGTGGCGCCCAGCAGATTCGCCGCGTAGCGCGACACCAAGGTCGCAGGGGTGTTGGGATCGGCCAGAATGCCAACCACGCTTCCCACCCCGACAGCGTGCGCGCCCATCACCGCGGCCGCCGACGTGACCGAGTCGGCCAGGTCGCCGGCTGTCGTGGGAACGTCACGGTGGACAAGCGGTATGCCGGAGGGGTTGGCTCGGAAGGCGTTCAGGATCTGACGGACATAATGCTCGTTGCCTTGCAAAACACATTCTCCAATCCAGCTGACGGGGCGAGGTGTCAGACCATTTCCTCGTCGCCCACATGGACGACCTGACCGGTCACCGATGACGCCCCATCGCTGACCAAGAACGCCGCTGCCGCGGCGATCTGCGCCGCGTACCGCGGCCCGGCCGCTTCGGCGATTCGTGGGCCGGTATCAGCCCGGGTGTCCGCGGCGGGAAGCGCGGGCGCGATGGTGTTCGCCGTGATCCCGAACGCTCGCAGCTCCAGCGCGATCGTCCTGGTGAACCCCTCGATGCCGGCCCGCACGGAGGCGTGGTCGTGCGGCCCGCTCGCCGCAGACGTGGGCAAGTCTGCGATGTTGATGATGCGCCCCCAGCCCTGCCTGCTCATCGGATCGATCACTGACCGGCTGGTGACGAAGAGTCCTCGAAGGGGGCGGCCGGTCACTGCGCGCCAGTCATCATCGGAAATCCGGCTGAGCACATCGTGGACGGTGACGGCGACGTTATTGACCAGGACATTCGGAACACCGAGTTCGGCGCACACCCGGCCGAGGGCGGCATCGACCGAAGCGGAATCAGCGATATCAGTCTCGACGGTCAGGGCCTGGCATCCGGTCTCACGTATTCGATCGACGGTCTCTGCACTCACAGCACCATCCCGAAAGAACATCGCAATGTCCCAGCCAAGCTCCGCCAATTGCACGGCGACGGCATCACTCGACATCTCGTTTCCGTCGGCAACAATCGCGACAGGAGCCATGCGCCGATCCTCCTTGAATTACCGCCGTCCATTATGCGACGACTTTAAAAAGGTTCGGCGCATCCTGTAAGAACCCTCTTCGAGTACCGAAGAAAACTCAAGCGACCAGTGACTAAGCTTTCGCTAAATCTGCGCTACCGGGGGCCACGGTGACCGCCGTGAGCACGAGCCCGTTCCGGACCAGCCAGCGCCCGTCGAACCCCTGCAGTCGATCCCCGCCGATGACGGGGCCGGGGACCAGCAGCCGGGCTCGGAATGTTCCGGCATTCGGATCGATGGTGACCGACGCCTCCTCGAATCCCAGCCACCGGTTGGTGAGTGGGAACCATGCCTTGTACACGCTCTCCTTGGTGCTGAACAGCAGCCGGTCCCAGCAGATCTGCGGCCTCCGGGCCGCAAGGCCGGACAGCCGGCTCCGCTCCTCGGGAAGCGCGACGACATCCAGTTCGCTGCCAGGCAGCGGCTCGTGGGGCTCGGCGTCGAGACCGATTGTCAGCAGGTCGGCGGCGCGCGCGACGGCGGCGGCCCGGTACCCCGCGCAGTGGGTCATTGAGCCGACGACGCCGTCGGGCCAGGCCGGCGCGCCTTGTGGCCCGGGGAGGATGGGCGCGGGAGCGATTTCAAGCCCGGAGAGAGCTGAGCGAGCACACGCCCGCACCGTGCCGAACTCCCTTCGCCGGCTGTCCACCGCCCGCACGATCAGGGCCTCCTCCTCGGCGAAGAGCATGGGCGAATCCACCGGGTCGGTGAAGGCCTGGACAGCTACGACCGGCGGCGCCAGTAGCTGCTCAATCATTCGACTCTCCGCACCGCCGCCAACTCAGGAAGGATCCCCACCAGTCGGCCAGCGTCTCGACGACTCTCCTGTTGTCGTCGTAACGGACATGCACATCGCTGATCGTCACCAGGCTGCACAGCCTTCTCACCGCCCCCTGCCCCCTTCGCCTGAAGAATCACCAGATGAGTTCCAGAGCCCCGCTAAATCGGCTTAGCGTTCCGGCACTTCGAGCACGGTCTTGCGATGGCTGAAGGCGGCCAAGGAGTGTGCGCCCCGGTAACTGCCCATCCCGCTCTGCCCCACCCCGCCGAACGGCAGTCCGGGGCCCAGGACCTGCGCCATGGGCAGGCCGAGCACGAGACTGCCCGAGGCCGTCTCCTCGGCCAGCCGGCGCCGGATCTCCGAGGACCCGGTAAAGCCGTACACCGCGAGCGGCTTGTGCCGCTCATTGATGAAGGCGATCGCCTCGTTCACCCCGGGCACCTCAACGATCGGCAGGACCGGACCGAAGATCTCCTCCTGCATCACGGGTGAATCGGCCACCACATCGGCCAACACCGTCGGCGCTATAAACCGGCTCTCCCGATCGTGGCCGCCACCGACGACGATCCGGCCGGAGCCGAGAAGACGGGCGATGCGGTCGAAGTGCCGCAGATTGATGATCCGTCCGTACTCCCGCGAGTCTTCCGGCGCCTTTCCGAACAGCTTCTCGATGGCCCGGGAAAGCTCCGCCTCCAGCGCCCGCGCGGTCTCAGGGTCGGTCAGGACATAGTCCGGGGCGACGCAGGTCTGGCCGGCATTGGCGAACTTGGCCCGGGCCAGCCGTGCTGCCGTGACTTCGAGACACGTCCCGCGGTCGACGAACACCGGTGTCTTGCCCCCCAGTTCCAGCGTGACCGGGGTCAGATGCTCGGCTGCGGCACGCATGACGATCCGTCCGACCACGCCGTTCCCGGTGTAGAAGACGTGGTCGAAGCGTTGGGCCAGCAGCGCCGTGGCCTCCGCGACTCCCCCCTCCACCACGGCGACCGCATCCGTGTCCAGATACCGCGGAATCAACCGGGCCATGAGCGCCGAGCAAGCGGGCGCCACCTCACTGGGCTTGGCCACCACCGCGTTGCCGGCGGCCAGCGCCCCCGCGGCCGGAACGAGCAGCAGTTGCACCGGATAGTTCCAAGGCGCCATCACCAGCACCACGCCCAGCGGGTCGTACTGGAGGTGAGCCGTCGAGCCGGGAGGGCACCCGGTCACGGCCACCGGCACCGGCCGCAGCCACTGCGCCAGGTTCACCAGGATGTGGTCGATCTCGCGGATCGTGAACCCGATCTCAGCCGCGTACGCCTCGGTCCGGCTCTTGCGCAGGTCGGTGTGAAGGGCGGCGGCGAAATCCTCGGCATGGTCGCGCAACAGGTCCCGTAGCCGGGAGAGCTGCTCCGTCCGCCACTCCAGTGAGCGGTAGCGGCCGGTGCGACATGCGGCGGAGAGACGAGCGACGATTTCCTCGGAACGCTCCGGAGCAGATGTGGGCGGCAAGGGACCTTCCGTTCAGTCAGGCCGGGTCAGCGATCCAGCTCCCGTGGAATCCGAGCGGCACGCGGGCGGGCAGATGCACGGTGGCCAGGGGGTCACCCGTGAAGTCCTGTGCGGACAGGACAACGAGATCACTGGCGCCGCGGTCGGGGTCGTGGACATAGGCGAACAGATAGCCCTCGTCCTCCGCACCTGCCGAGGCGCCGGGGACGAAGACCGGCTCACCGGTGTAGTGGCCACGGCCCAGGGAACGGACCGCGGTGGTTCCAGCAGCGAAGTCATGCTTGAGCAGCGCATCGCCGTACGCCCGATCAGGCAGGCCTTCCAAGTCGTTGTGGGGGCCGAAGTAGGAGTGCATATCGGGGACAACGGCCGCGTAGCCAAAACGGTGAGGTGCCGAGACCACGGCCGGGTTGACTCCGGGAAACTCCTGGGCGCGGTCGTCCAGGCGGGTCTCGGTGACCTTGCCGCTCACCGTGTCGATGACCCAGCGGTCAAGTGTGGGCAGGGAGTTGCCGTCCAGCCGGAGGCCCGTGTACATGCGGGGGTATCGAATGACATCGACAACCACCCGGTCGCCGTCGTCATATGCGTTCAAGGTGTGGAAGACCCAGCACGGGGCGATCTCGAACCAGCGCACCTCGGTCCCGTCCCTCGGCAGCAGCCCGATCGTGGCTCCCCGGCTCTCCTGCCAGTCGTACACCAGGGGTTGACCGGACGCCGCCGCGACCAGGCTGTTGACCACCGGCAGGTCATAGAGAACGGCATACTTGCCGGTGAGCGCGAAGTCGTGCATCACCGGGCGGTGCGGCGCGGGGATGTTCACGATCCGTGTGACCATGCCGGCGGGAGAGAGCACCGAGTACTGCACGAACTCCGAACGCGTCGCGTAGGCGATGGCATGGAGTTCGCCGGTCTGCGGATCGAGCTTGGGATGGGCCGAATACCCCGCCGGGAGCGTGCCACGGAAGTCGCATGGGCCAACGGTGTCCAGATCCTCGGTCAGTTCGTACGGCCGGAAACCGTTCTCGACCAGCGCGAGGATCCGTCCGGCGTGGCCGATCACATGGGTGTTGGGGGCGAAGTCCGACCCCGCAAAGCGCGAGCCCCGGCGCACCCTCTCCCCGAAGCCCCTTGCCACGGCGGCGGAGCGGACCCACCTGTTTCGGTACCACTCGGCCCGGCCGCCCCTCAGCCGCACCCCGTGAACCATGCCTTCCCCGAGGAACAGATTGAGGCGCGGGTCGTCCAGGCGCAGCGGATTCGGACCGATGCGCAGATAGCGACCTTGCAATTCAACGGGAATCCGTCCGGTCACTGGCAGATCGAAAGCAGTGACCTCCTCACTCACCGGCGTGAAAGCCCCCTGATAGGGGTCCTTGATGCTCACCGGACAACTCCTCTCGTCGATTCCCCGGCCAGGGCGCAAAACTCCAGCGTTTCGGCAATGTCTGCCAGGAGTGAACGCCCGTTGGACGGCAGGAAGGGGAAGAAGTGGCCTCCGGCCAGGGTCCTGGAGCGAAAGCGACCGGTGGTGAAGTCACGCCACCCCGGCAGCGTGGACGCGGGAACCAGCGGGTCATCGGCACCGGCATAGGCAGTCAGCGGCAGGCCGAGCCGGATACCTCCCAGCCCGAGAAGGGCGCTACGGGCCAGCACCAGGTCGTGGGCCAGCACGTACTTTGCCCGGGTGTGACCGCTGCCGGCGTCCAGGGCCTCCAGCGGCACCCGGTGCCGGGTGAACATCAGCTCCAGCCCTGCCGGTGAATCCAGAGGAACCGCAAGGCCGAGCGAGTCGGGACCGGGGATCCCTGCCGTCAGGACGAGGGCGTCGCACGAGCCCGGGCGGTGTGCCGCGACAGTCACGGCCAGCAGCGAGCCCATGCTGTGACCCCAGTAGAGAGTGGGGAGCGGCGGAAGAGTCGCCAGTTCACCACTGACGCCCTCGACGGCCGCGCTGAGCAGGCCGGTCGGCGACTCATCGGCCCGGTGATCACGCCCGGGAAGGGTGACCCCGGTCAGCTCGACATCGCCCGGCAGTCCGGACAGCAGACGTGCGTAGGTCTGGGGCCCCGCACCGGCGTGGGGGAAGACCACAAGCCTGAATCGGCTGTGCACAGGCGGGCGCAGTTGCCCGGTCCAGACAAACGGCGAAGGCATGACAGTCGGTCCTCACGGGCAAGGGACGGGCGGGCTGCGCTCAGGGAGATGTCTTCCAACTCCTCCGGTTTTGATAGGTGTTGCCGCAATCGAGACGACGCCAGCGGGCCGTGCCCTGCTGGCCTGCGCCGTCCACCGCCCGGTCGGGGCCGGCGTTGCGGAGCCGGGCGAGGATGACAGCGGTGATCACCGCAACCTCTTCGGGTCCCGGCTGTCCTCTCACCACTCGGATGGCGTCGATCATGACGTCGGCCATCAAGGTCTCCCCTATGTCGGTGGGTTGCCGTGTTTGCGGCTGGGCAGGTCGGCGTGCTTTGTGCGGAGCATGGCAAGGGCCGCCGCGAGGACCGGGCGGGTCTCGGCGGGGTTGATCACATCGTCGACCAGGCCGCGTTCGGCCGCGTAGTACGGGTGCATCAGCTCGGTCCTGTACTCCTTGATCTTCTGCGCGCGCATCGCCTCGGGATCCTCGGCGGCGTTGATGTCGCGGCGGAAGATGACGTTGGCGGCGCCCTCTGCGCCCATCACCGCGATCTCGTTGGTGGGCCAGGCGAAGGAGAGGTCCGCACCGATGGAGCGGGAGTCCATGACGATGTAGGCGCCGCCGTACGCCTTGCGCAGGATCAACTGGACACGTGGCACGGTGGCGTTGCAGTACGCGTACAGCAGTTTGGCGCCGTGCCGGATGATGCCGTCGTGCTCCTGGTCGACGCCGGGCAGGAAGCCGGGCACGTCGAGCATGGTGATCAGCGGGATGTTGAACGCGTCGCACATCTGCACGAAGCGGGCGGCCTTCTCGCTGGCGTTGATGTCCAGGACGCCGGCCAGGGACTGCGGCTGGTTGGCGATCAGGCCCACCACGTCGCCGCCGATGCGGCCGAGGGCCACGATGACATTGGTGGCCCAACGCTCATGGATCTCCAGGAACTCGCCGTGATCGACGATCTCCTCGATGACCTCACGCATGTCGTAGGGGCGGTTGCCGTCGGCGGGCACCAGGTCCAGCAGGGCTTCCCCGCGCCGCTCCACCGGGTCGTCACTCGGGGCGGCCGGCGGCATCTCGCGGTTGTTCTGCGGCAGCATCGACAGCAGGAAGCGGACCTCCTCAATGCAGGACTGCTCGTCGTCGTAGGCGAAGTGCGACACCCCGGAGACCGCCGAGTGCACGTCCGCGCCACCCAGACCGTTCTGACTGATCTCCTCGCCGGTCACCGCCTGCACCACGTCGGGGCCGGTGATGAACATCTGCGAGGTCTCGCGGACCATGAACACGAAGTCGGTGAGCGCCGGGCTGTACGCCGCGCCGCCCGCGCACGGACCGAGCATCACGGAGATCTGCGGAATGACCCCGGAGGCCCGGGCATTGCGCTGGAAGATGCCGCCGTAGCCGGCCAGCGCGGTGACGCCCTCCTGGATCCGGGCCCCGGCGCCGTCATTCAGGGAGACCAGCGGCGCACCTGCCGCGATCGCCATGTCCATGACCTTGTGGATCTTCTGCGCGTGCGCCTCACCCAGCGCACCGCCGAAGATCCGGAAGTCGTGCGCGTACGTGAAGACGGTCCGCCCGTACACCGTGCCCCACCCGACGATCACACCGTCGGTGGGCGGCCTCTTCGCCTCCAGCCCGAACCCCGTGGCCCGGTGTCGGCGAAGCGGCTCCACCTCATGGAACGAACCGGCGTCCAGCAGCAGTGCGATGCGTTCACGCGCCGTCAGCTTTCCCTTGGCATGCTGTGCCTCGGTGGCCTTCTCACTGGGGCCGAGCAGAGCCTGCTCACGCAGCTCACGCAACTCCGCCAACCGATGGCGCGAAGTCCCTTCTGTGGACAACGCGGTGGAGGGTAGGACATCAGTCATGGTCGACACTCCTTGGAAACCGGCGCGGAACGACAGGCAGCGAGGCCCTGGTCAGTACAGCCACAGATGCCACGTAACGGTCGTCACACGGCACGTCCTCCACCGTCCAGCCCGCCGGGCCGGCCGGGGCTGCGGGCCCACCCGCACCCAGGTAGTCGGCGGCCAGCGAACGTCGCAGACCGAGGCCGATCCCTTTCAGGTAGGCCTCCTTGCGCGTCCACAGCCAGGTGAAGTACCGCGCCCTGGCGGACTGCGGCAGGGCCGCCAACTCGTTCTGCTCCGACGGGTGGAGGCGTCGGCTGCACAGGTCGACGGTGGACAGCGAAGGAATCTGCTGGACGTCCACACCGATCGGTACGGGCGCCATACCCACCAGCGCGAGTCCGGCACTGTGGGAGAGCGAGAAGTGAATGGGCGGTGGATCGCCGGAAAGCGTCGGCCTGCCACCTTCGTCCCGAACGAGGCGCACCTCCTGTGGGGTTGTGCCGAGGTGTGCGGCAAGCAGCCGGCGCAGTGCCAGATGCGCCGAGACGTAGAGCGCGCGGTCCGCCGGCCGATGGAGGGAGCCGGCCCGACGCCTCTCCTTCTCGTCGAGCGCGGCAAGCCCGTCGCTGTCCGAGAGGTATTCGGGCCGCACCATCCAGAGGCCCACTCTCTCCATCAACGCGGCGTCCGGCGGACGGCCATGCATGGGCAGCGCTGTCATCGGATCAGCACCGAAACGGGTGTTCGCGCCTGGCCTGCTGCAACGCGGAGCCCCACCAGAGGAGTTGATTGAGCATGACCTTGGCGGCGGCGTTGCAGCCGCCCGGTTCCCGCGGCTCACCAGCATCGTCGAACAGGTCGCCGGCATTGTGGAAGCTGACGGTGTCCCGGATCGTCGTGGCATGCAACTCAGCGAAGACGGGACGAAGCTGCTCCACTGCCCGCAGCCCCCCGGCCAGCCCCCCGTAGGAGACGAATCCCACCGGTTTGGCCTGCCACTGGACGTAGTGCCAGTCAATGAGGGACTTCAGGGCTGCCGGAAAACTGTGGTTGTACTCAGGCGTGACGATCACGAACGCATCGGCCGCCTCCAGCCGCTCCCCGAGTGCCTGCACCTCGGCAGGCGGCCGCGGCGACAGCGCCACTGGAATGTCCAGGCCGGCCGGATCGACGACGTCGATGTCGAACGCGTCGATCTGGAGGGCCTGCCGCGCGAACCAGGACGCGACGGTCGGACACAGACGCCCCTCACGCGTGCTTCCGAGGACAACGGCAAGACGAAGACCTGCGGGTGGCATGGCTCTCCCATCACGGGACGAGGAGGAATAACGACGCGCGGCCGCGGTGGATGCGTCCGCACGGTATGTACGCGCCCGCCTCGTCCGGTCGGCGCGTACATACCGGGGGTCCTTCCGGCTTGTCAGCCTCCGAGCAGCGTGCCGCCGCTGGCGTCGATGAACGTGCCGGTGATCCAGCGGGCGTCGTCGGAGGCGAGGAAGGCCACGACGTCGCCGACGTCCTCGGGCTCGGCGATCCGCTTGAAGGCGTTCATGTTGGCCATGAACTCGCGTGCCTCCGGAATCTCGAAGACCGGGCTGCCGTTGTTGGTGATGCCGGGCGAGACGGTGTTGACCGTGATGTTCCGCGGGCCCAGAAGCCGGGCGAAGTGCAGGCTGATCTGGTCGATCCCGCCCTTGCTCATGGCGTAGGCGACCTCGTCCGGGTTGGCGTAACGCAGCAGACCGGTCCCTATGTTGATGATGCGTCCGCCATCCGGCATCACGGTCAGAACACGCTGGGTCAGGAAGAGCGGCGCCTTGGCGTTCACCGCCATCAGGCGGTCGAAGATTTCGGGAGTAAGGTCCTCAGGCTTGACACCGCCCATCACACCGGCGTTGTTCACCAAAATGTCCAGCTCCTCCTTCCCGGTGAGCTCGCGCAGTCCTGCCGTCAGACCCTGGAAGAGGGTCTCGACATCGCCGGGCACGCCCAGTTCCGCCTGGACCAGGAAGGCCCGTCCCTCTTCCGCCTCGATGGCGGAAAGCGTCTCCTTGGCCGCGTCGGCGTTGCTCGCATAGTGCACGGCGACGGTCGCCCCTTCACGGGCGAGCCGAATCGCCGTCGCACGGCCGATGCCGCGGCTCGAACCCGTTACCAGGGCGGTCTTGCCGGCAAGTCGCTTCACAGGAGTTCTCCTCATCTGATGAGGCCGGCGACCTCGTGCGCAGCGCACGGGAGCCCGGCCGGAAAAGGGGGGGTGTCACCGTCGGGTGGACTGCGGGCGGCCGAACCAGCGGGCCATCGCGCCCCGCAGTCGCTGCTCGCCGCCGTCGGCCCACACCACGTGCCCGTCGGGGCGGACCAGGACGGCGCGGGCCGCCACCGCGGTGTCACTCGGCAGCGGATCCGCCGCTACCACGCACACCCGGTCGGCCCAGCCCTGCGCGACGGTCCGCAGGGCTTTGTGCCCGGATGCCTCGGGCGCCAGGTCGAGCAGAAGTCCCCGCCCGGAGCGCAGCAGCGCGCCGGTGGTGGATGTACCTGCCTCGGTGATCAGTTCGGAGTGCGGCAGTCGCGCTCCCAGGAGCGGGTGATCGGCATCCTCCATGGGATACCGGACCCCGATCCCGCTGATCCCCGCGCCCAAGCGCTCGCGCACCGCTTCGAGCCCGAGCAGACCGCTCATGACGGAGCGGATCGAGTCCACTTCGGGCCCGCCGAGCAGCAGCGTGGCCTGGGCGGCTATGTCGGTCAGCACCTGGGAGCCGACCAGGTGCCGTTCCTCGTGGTAGCTGTCGAGCAGGCCCGGAGGTGCCCAGCCGCGCGTCGTTGCGGCCAGCTTCCAGCCCAGGTTGACCGCGTCCTGCAGTCCGAGGTTGAGAGCCTGCCCGCCCACGGGCATCTGCTCGTGCGCGGCATCGCCGGCCAGCAGTACACGGCCGCGGCGATACTGCGTCACTTGACGGCTGGCGTCACCGAATGAGTTGACCCATACGGGCGTGCCCCGGCTGATGTCCTCACCGGTGATGCGTGCCCAGGTGTCGGCCACTTCGTCGAAGTCCGGCTCCGCCCGGCGAGACACCGCGGACCGACCGAACTCGTGCACCATCACGCGCGTGACGCCATCCGGGCGGCGCGCCGCGATGGCGAGCCCCTTCGGTAGCCGCTGGAACCTCCTGTTGGGCACGTAGATGCCCGCCACATCTGCCCTGAGCAGTTCCCGGCGGGCGGCGCTCCCGACGAGCTCGAACCCGGCCAGCGTCCTGACAGTGCTCTTCTCTCCGTCACATCCGACCACGTACCGAGCCCGCACTCGGGTCTTCGAGCCACCCTGCTGCCGAAGGACGGCGGTCACTGCGTCACCGTCCTCGTCAAGACCGGTCAGCTGTCGGCCACGGCGCACCTCGGCCCCCAGGCCTGCGGCCCACGCGCCGAGGATCTCCTCCACCCGGGTCTGCGGGACCTTCCACAACCCGGCGTACCGGCTCGGCTGCCCACCGAGGGGGAGCGGGATGCCTCCGAAGTGCCCTGTGTCATCGCGGCCCACATCACCCAGCTCCGCCACCAGGCCCCGTTGATCGGCTATCTCCACAGTGCGGGCGTGCAGCGTGGACGCCCGGGATTCCGTGGTCGGCGCCGGCAGCCGCTCGGCCACGATCACCTGAGCCCCGCCGAGCCGCAGCTCACCGGCGAGCATCAGGCCGGCCGGCCCGGCCCCGACGACCAGAACATCTGTCTGCGACTCGGACATGGCGGTCAGACCCGACGCTCGGCGTAGTCCTTGGCGTAGCCAAGGGTGGCCCGGCTATTGGAGCTCAACGCACCCTGCACGTACTGCCGGGCGTCCGCGACGCCGGCCTTGTCACCGAGGATCGCGGGGATGTTCTCGGTATTGATGACCACCGTGTGCCGGGAGGTCGCGATGACGCCCTCGCCGTCCTCCTCCAGCAGCCAGCAGCCGGTGTGCAGGGTCATCAACGCGGGGACGACAGTCTGCTTGTAGACAATCCGCTCGTGGGGGAAGCAGACGCGCACCGAGGTGGTGGTGTGTGTGGAGCCGTCCTTGGCCCGCGTATCCATCGTCAGCAGCTGCAGCCCGGGGGTGTTCTCGGTCAGCTCCACCTTGGCCACGTGAGGCAAGCGCTCGGGCCAGCGGTTCGCCTGGTCCAGGAAGTCGTAGACGTCCTTGGCCGATCCGTCGATCCGGACCGAGTCCTGGAAGGACAGCAGCAGATTTTCCGAAGGCCCGACCATCGCCTCGGCATTGGCCTTCAGCGCCGCCAGCTCGGACCGGCTGTTGCGGTCCACTGCCTGGTCGATCCAGGCGAGACCCTCCGCTTCGTCGTCCACAGCCCGAAAATCATGCAGCAGCCGGACCCGGCAGGTGCGGTCGGACACCGGCTCGATGATCCACGCCCCGCCCATGGCGGCTACCGGCGGGGCGGAGACCTCCTGTCGGAAGTCGATGCGCAGCGTCTCCGGATGGAGCTGCCTGCGAGATGTCCAGCTCTTGGCCTCGCCGTTGGCCGTGGCCCAGATCTGGATCCGCTCGGTGTGCTCTCCCCGCTCGATGTGATCCACATGAATGGTCGGGTGGAAGAGACGCGGCCAGTTCTCGACCTCCGCCAGCAGACGGTAGATGTCGGATGCCGGCGCGTCCACCTCGATGGTGTGTTCCACCCGGCTGATTTCCCGGTCGGACATGGTGCCTCCTTGCGCTCGGGTGCTGCTCAGTAGTTGCCAAGCCCTCCGCAGACATTGAGTGCCTGCGCAGTGATCGAAGCAGCGGTGTCCGAGGTCAGATAGCCCACCAGCCCGGCCACCTCCTCGGGGGTCGAGTAACGGCCGAGCGGGATCTTGGCCTGGAACTTTTCGAGGACGACTTCCTCGGAAACCTTGAGCGCGGTCGCGTACCCCTGCCGGACACGCTCTGCCATGGGGGTCTCGACATAGCCGGGGCAGACCGCGTTGACGGTGATGCCGGTCGGCCCCAGCTCATTGCCGAGCGCCTTCGTGAAGCCGACAACGCCGTGCTTGGACGCCGAGTACGGTGCCCCCAGGACGACGCCCTGCTTCCCGGCGGTGGAAGCGATGTTGATGATTCTCCCGCTCGCCTTCTCGCGCATGCCGCCGGCGGTGAGCACCTCGCGCGTGACCAGGAACACGCTGTTGAGGTTGGTGTTGATCACGTCCGCCCACAGGTCGTCGGTCAGCTCCGCGGTCACCCCGCCGCCGCTGCGACCGGCGTTGTTGACCAGTACGTCCACCGGGCCGAAGCGTGTGACGGCGGCAGCCACGAAGGCCCTGACCTGCTCGGTCGACCGCACGTCGCAGCTGGTCCCGTCGACGTCCAGGCCCTCCGCGAGCAGTTCTTCGACGGTGGTCTTCACGTTCTCCGCGCTGCGTGCGCAGAGAAACACCCGGTGGCCCTGGGCGGCGAGAGTCCGGACCACGGCGAGACCGATTCCACTGGTGGCACCGGTGACCAGGGCCACCGGCTGCTCCTGCTGAGGCATGTCTTCTCCTGTGTCGATCAGCCGGCTTGAACGGTCACGAGCTGGTCGTGGACGAGCCCGAGCAGGGCTCGCGGCGTCCGGGCCGCCAGCGCGTCGTCGTCCAGCCTGACTCCGTACTCGCGCTCGATCCGGCCGCACGTCTCCAGCAGCGCGAGTGATTCATAGCCCAGCTGCTCGAACTCGGTGTCGAGGATGTCCGCGTCGAGGTCGACCCCCTCTTCGGTCCCCGCACCCTCGCGGAGGATGCGCCTCAGGTCGTCGATGGTGAACTCGGTGCTCGGCATGTCCTTGCGTCCTTCCTGAATGTCATTCGGTACGTCATGAGGCCCTGGCCTTCAGTGCGAGTCCGTGACTACCAGGGCCGAGTTGAAGCCGCCGAACCCGCGCGCCACGACCAGGGCCGAGCGCAGTGGTGTCACCCGCTCCTCCCCGGTGACCAGGTCAAGGACGTAGTCGGCGCGGGGCGAGACATTGATGGTCGACGGGATCACACCGTCCCGTATGGCCAGCAGCGCGGCTGCAACGTCCAACGAGCCGGCCCCGGAGTTCAGGCGCCCGGTCATCGACTTCGGCGCGGTGACCGGTACGCCCCGGGGACCGAAGACCTGCGTGAGGGCCCGGGCCTCGATGTGGTCGAGCTCGGGAACTGCCGCTGCGTCCGCGAAGACCACATCTATATCGCCAGGTGTCAGCTCGGCGTCCCGGAGCGCGATCTCGATGGCTCTGCGCAATCCCGGCTCGCGCCCGCTTCCGGGCCTGGGGTCGAACGTGGTGCCGTAACCGGCTATCCGGCCGTAGACCTGAGCACCGCGTGCGCGGGCCGCCGGTTCGTCCTCCAGGACGAGCAGCGCCCCGCCCTCGCCCGCCACATGGCCACTCGCCCCGGCATCGAACGGACGGTAGGCCGTGGCCGGGTCGTCGTCGGTGCTCAACCGCCCACTGGCCAGCTGTGCCACCCAGCCCCAGGGGCAGATGGAGGCGTCGACGCCACCGGAAACGATCACCTGGCTGCCGCGCCGGATCTGGCGCCGTGCCTGCGCGATCGCGTCCAGCCCTCCGGCCTGGTCACTCACCAGGACCCCGCTGGGCCCGCGCAGTCCGTTCCGGATTGAGATCTGACCGGTGTTGACAGCGTAGAACCATGCGAAGGACTGGTATGCGCTGACGTACTGGCTGCCCTTGCTCCATAGCGCCCGCAGCTCGTTCTGGCCGAACTCGAAGCCACCCGCCGAACTCGCGGTGACCACTCCCGCGGCGAACTCCGGGAGATCGTCCGGCCGGATCCCGGCATCCAGGAAGGCCCAGTCGGCGGTCACCAGGGCGAGCTGTGTCATGTGATCGGTCTGGGGGAGCAGCCGTCCGGGCAGGTGGTCGGTTGCGACGAATCCCGGTACCTCGCCCGCCAGGCGGGCAGGGTATGTGGTCGGGTCGAATCGGGTCACCCGGCCGATGCCGCTGCGGCCCGCCCGGGTGGCGGCCCAGTAGTCCGCAGTCCCCAGCCCGTTGGGGGCTGCGATACCGAGTCCGGTAACGACAGCGGACGCGGTCATGCCGTGTTCCTCTCGGGACGGGTGAGCACCATCGCGCTCTGGAAGCCGCCGAAGCCGCTGCCGACGCTGAGCACTTGGTCGAGTTGCGCTTCCCGGGCGGACAACGGCACATAGTCGAGATCGCACTCCGGGTCGGGGTTGTGCAGGTTGGCAGTCGGGGGAATCACGTTCTCCGCCATGGCCAACGCGCAGGCCGCGATCTCAAGGGATCCGATGGCGCCGAGCGAGTGCCCGATCATCGACTTGATCGAACTGACCGGAGCTCGATAGGCGTGCTCACCGAGGCTGCGCTTGAAGGCCGCGGACTCGTGGCGGTCGTTCTGCTTGGTGCCGGAGCCGTGGGCGTTGATGTAGTCGATGTCCGAGGGGTTCAACCGGGCTTCGTCCAGGGTGGCCCCGATGGCCTCGGCCATCTCCCGTCCATCGGGACGCAATCCCGTCATGTGGAAGGCGTTGCACCGGGAGGCGTATCCGCCGATCTCCGCGTAGATGTGCGCCCCACGCCGCTGGGCCCGGCCGAGTTCCTCCAGAACGAGAACCGCGGCACCCTCGGCGAGGACGAAGCCGTTGCGGGTCCGGTCAAAGGGCCGCGAGGCCTGCCCGGGTTCTTCGTTGTACGGCGTGGTGGCCTTGATCGCGTCGAAACAGGCCATCGTGATCGGGGAGATGGGCGCATCCGTCGCGCCGGCGATCATCACGTCGGCACTGTTCTCGCGGATCAGTTCCACGGCGTGCCCGATGGCGTCCAGCCCCGACGTGCAGCCCGTGGAGACCACCGTGCTCGGCCCCTCCGCCCCGGTCGCCCATGCGACCTCGGTGGCAAAGGAGCTGGGAACAAAGTGGCCGTAGAGGTGTGGCACCGAGTACTCGTGGTCGACCAGCTCCAGTCGGCCGCCGTCGCTGACGACCCGGTACTCCTGTTCGAGCCCCGTAGTCGCGCCGACAGCGCTGCCGATGGTGACACCGGTCCGGTGGGGGTCCGTAGCGGCCGTATCGAGCCCGCTGCCGGCCACTGCCTCACGCGTGGCGACCACCGCCAGTTGCGCTGCCCGGTCCATCCGCCGGATCTCCTGCGGCGTCAGTCCGTGGTCCTCCGGCCGGAAATCGATCTCCGCGGCGACCCGGGAACGGAACGGAGCGGGATCGAAGAGAGTGATCCCCCGGGTGGCGGTCCGGCCCTCGCTCAACAGACTCCAGAAATTCTTGACGCCTATACCGCCCGGTGCCATGACACCGATGCCGGTGATGGCGACCCGTCGCCTCACCGCGCGCTCCAGTGGTAGAAGCGCTGCGCCATCGCGTCCGCCGGCGAGCGCCAGGTGGCGGGGTCGTAGGCCTGGATGAAGGGCTTGAGGTCGGCGCTGATCTGTACGAACGACGGATGCGACTTGGCCGCCTCGATCGCGTCACTGCCGGCTTCGGTGTCGAAGTCCTGCAGATGGAAGTACAGGCCCCGGTACGAGAACAACTGGCGGCGGCGAGTGCCCATCAGGTGGGGCATATCAGTGGCGTCGAATTCCGAGAAGAGCCCGGCGACGTCGTTGCCGTCACCGGGGGTCATCCGAGCAACGATCAGGGTGCTGTGCATAGCTTCTCTCCTTGGCTGGGCCCCGATACGTTGCCGGGGCTGAGGCTCGTCAACGCGAACGTGGAGCGCCGAAGTACCGGGCCAGTGCCTCGGCCGGCGGGACAGGCCCGGGGACGGTCCACGCGATGTGGCCATCGGGGCGGACAAGGATCGCGTCGGCCGATGCGAGCGGTTGTCCGTCCGCCGGGCCATGCACGATCGCTGTGACGATGTCGACCCGGTCCGACCACGGTTCGGCTGCGGCCCGCAGAGCGGCGTCGTCGGCGAGGTCCAGCAGGATGCCTCGTGCCGGGTGGAGCAGCTCGGTCGTGCTGGTCCTGCCGGATTCGCCGACCAGTTCCACGTGAGGGATCCGAAGACCCAGCAGCGGTTGGTCCCCGGAGTCGTGTTCGTACCTGATCGACAGCCCGCTGACCATCCCGGCCAGGTGGGAACTGACGTTGTCGAAAGCGATCAGCTCGCTCATCACATCCCGCAGCGGCTGCATCTCCGCTCCGCTGAGGAACAGCAGGCCCTGGGCCTGCGTGTTCATCAGCAGACGCCGACCGACCGGGTGCCGCTCTGCGTGGTAGGTGGAAAGAAGACCCTCGGGGGCCGTCCCGTTCACCGTCGCCGCGAGCTTCCAACCGAGGTTGACGCTGTCCTGGATGCTGGTGTTCATGCCCTGGCCACCGGCGGGCAGGTGGATATGAGCGGCGTCGCCGGCGAGCAGGACGCGCCCGCGACGGTACTCCGTAACCAGCCGGGCAGCGTTGCCGAACGCGCTGAGCCAGAGCGGGGTGCCACCGCTGATGTCCTGGCCGGTCAGCCGCTGCCAGGCCGAGGAGACCTCTTCCCAGGAGGGCGGCTCGACCCGCCGGCGTGGCGGAGTCCCGCGCTCACACACGATGATCCGGTGCAGGCCCTCCCCCATCGGCCCGGCCATGACCATTCCGCCGGGCACCGTCTCGCCGATCATGCGCGGGGTGATGTCAGAGTCCCGCACATCCGCCAGGAACATCTCCATGGTGGAGTCGGTACCGGGGAAGTCGAATCCCGCGAGCTTGCGGACGGTGCTCCGACCGCCGTCGCAGCCCACGAGATAGGCCGCTCTCAGCCGCTGAGGACCCTCCGGGGAGCCGACCTCGACCTCGACGTACTCGCCCTCGTCGACCAGGGAAAGCAACTCATGGCCGCGTCGGAGGTCCGCCCCGAGCTCGACCGCCCACTTCTCAAGCATGGTCTCGGTGACCGCCTGGGGAACACCCTTGACACCGCCGGAGTGCGCCGGGCCAAGAATGCTGAAATCGACCGGCAGTCCGCCGAAGTGGCCCAAGTCGGTGACCTCGATGTCACCCAGCCCGGGCAGCAGCCCACGCTGGTCGAACACCTCCAGGGTCCGCGCCGTGAAACCGAGACCGCGAGACTCCCCGGTGGGTTCCGTCAGGCGTTCGAGAACGACGACCTCGACTCCCGCGAGTCGCAGTTCACCGGCGAGCATGAGCCCCGCGGGGCCAGCACCTACGACTATGACCTGCGCGTCCATTCCCAATTCCTTCCATCATTCGAGCAAGCGAGGTCCCCGGGTGGCAGCGGGCATGCGGAATCGCCATGAACAAGTAATTCAGGAACGACGTCGCAGGCAGTTGGCCCACACCAGCGGCCGAAATTCAAACGCCTCCGGAGCACGTCACCGGACGATGATGAACAGCTTCTTCGGGAGCGCGGACAAGTACAAGCGAGAACTTTCTAAGCTTTCGCTAGGTCGATGTCATTCCGCATTAAATTCGCGCCGGCCTGCCGTCAGCGGAAGTCGGCCGCATGGTCGGCCGCCCAGGTCGCGAATGTCCGCGCGGGGCGGCCCGTCACGGCCTCGACCGTGTCCAGCACCGTGGCCGGCCGGCCGTCGGTCATCGCTTGACCGGCCAGAATGGTCTCCACCACATCGGCCGGGTAGATGCTCTCCATCGCCGCTCGGGCCGCATCCACCGGGATCCTCTCGCACCGCGCCGCGCGGCGCAGCACCGCTCCGATGAGCCTCACCTGATCCTGCTGGGTCAGGGTCTGCGGTCCGGTCAACGAGTACGCGGCAGACAGGTGGCCTTCTGTGGTGAGCACCCTGACCACCACATCGGCGATGTCCTCTTCGTGGACCGGGGCGGTGTATGAGCCCGGATAAGGGCAGCGCACGACGCCATCAGCCCTGATCCCCGGCGCCCAGGCGAGTGCGTTGGTGGCGAGAGCCTCGGGCCGGATGAAAGTCCAGCCGATCCCTGACTCCCGGAGAGGCTCCTCGACGTCGAGGTGCATCCGGGCAATCGAGTTCCGGTCTCGGTCTGCCCCCGTCACGACGATCGAGGAGAGCAGCACCACGTGCCGGACACCCGCACTGCGGGCAGCGTCGATGAAGCCGTCGATGCCCTGGGGCACGGCATACAGAAACACCTTTTCAACGCCCTTGAGCGCACCCCGGAGCGACTGCGGCCGGGTCAGGTCGGCGTGCATGATCTCAACGCCGTCCGGCAGTCCGGGCGCCGCCAGGTCACGCGCCGTACCCCTGACCGGGAGGCCGCCGGCAACCAGCTTCCGGGCCACTCGGCTCCCGACGTTCCCACGGACTCCCGTCACCAGAATCGTCATAAGCGTTCCACTCATCCCGCCTGATCGAAGCTCGCGTCGCCGCCGATGTTGCTGAGCATGCGCCGCAGCGTCTTGACGACGAAGACGTAGTCCTCGTCGCTGACACCGTCATGGATCCGCGCGCGCACCTCGGGCAGCAGGACCAGTACCCGGTCTCGCAGGGTGATGCCGGCCTCGGTGAGGCTCAGCCGCCCCGCCTCGTCCACACCGAACTGCTGGGAGTCGAGCAGATCGTCGATGGCCGGCTCCAGCGTGGAGAGATCCACGTACGGCCGCTGCTGCGAGATCAGCGTCAGCAGCTCCTCGCGGGTCAGGCGGCGGTTCTCCCCCAGCTGGTAGACCGCCCACCAATGCGGCTGCGTCATGCCGAGTTCCCCCAGCCTGTCGTTGATGTACTGGACAACCGCGGTCCGAACGGCCCCCGTCCAGTAACCGACCGGCTGCTCGGCAAGCTGGGCATCGGTGAACTCCATGGCCCCTCCTTGACTACTCTGCCGCGGCACGCAGCACCAGCAGATGGCTCGTATCGGAACTGCGGGACTCGGTGTCGCAGAGGACGACCACCGCATAGGCGCTCTCCCACCGCGTCCAGTGCTGCGCAAGCGCCGCCCACACGCCCGTGCCGTAGCCATCCGAGGAGGCGTGGTGCAGATCCGCGCCCTGCGCCGGGACGACGCCGGGATCACATCCCGGGCCGAGCACCACCAGCAGCCGGCCGTCGACCGGCGTCAACTCGGCAAGATAGGCCCTCAGTTCGCTGGAACCGACGCTGGCGATGGTGCTTACCGCCCCAGGTCCCGGGCTGGTGTCGAAGGTCAGCAGAACCCCGGAGTCGGCAGGCGTACCGTCCACTGGTTCCTCGGCGTCGGGCGGCGCGCAGTCGAGGATCGCGAGCAGCGACTTCGAGATCCGTCCGGTCCGTTCGTACGCGTCGGCCACGCGCATCGCGCTGAAGGGGGCGCCGAAGCCCTGTCCGCAGAGTGCGAAGCTGTGCGCATCACCGCCGGTCCGCATGTTCAGATACGAAGCCACCGTCTTGAAGCCGCTGGTCTCCGGCCGAGCGTAGGTGAGCTGTAGCAGGTCCGGTCCCTCAGCGGTCTCAGGCACCTGATCGACCAACAGGTCGACCAGCCGTGTGTGGCCTGCCGTAGCAGCCTGCCCGTCAGGTTCGTGGCCGGGTGTTTCGCCGACCGCGACGACGGCGTCGTCCCCACCGTCAGAGGCCGCCGGGCGGGACGCCGGCGCAGGGGCGGATGGCTCCAGCACGGACACGGCGGTGCGCAGTCGCAAGGTCATGACCGGGGCCCCCCTGTCTTCGACGACGGTGTGAAGACCATGGCGGAGAAGGTCATGCCGACTCCGATCGCCACGAACATGGCGGGACGGTCCGGTTCGAAGCGTTTTTCTTCGCCCAGGGTGACGTAGTTGACGAGGATGTCCGAGGCGAGGCAATGGCTGTAGCGCGGGATGTTGTCGAAGAAGAACTTGCTGCGCAGAGCGTCATCCTTGATCGTGTCCTGCCACAGAGTGGTGTTTGGATTGGGCGCGATGATGACCTGGACGTCGTCCAGCGTGCAGTCCGCCCGCTCGGCCGCCTCCCTCATCACCTCAAGCATGAGGAGCGGCCGCGTCTCAGACTCGGCCCTGATCAGCGTGGGGGAACTCATCATGCCGTCCGAGAACTCGCCCCTGGTCCTCGTCACAAAGGAGCGGACAGCCGATCCCGAACCGTTCAAGGCCACCAGGGCGGAAGCGGATCCGTCCCCGACCACGCAGGTGTTCATCACCAGCTGCGCCGCCCGGTGGCGGGGCTTGTCGCCTGTCACCACCATCGCTCGGGCCTCGGGATCCCCATCCGCCTGGAGCAGGGCGCCGGCGACATCGATCGCGCTGAGCGCGATGGCGCAGTTCTGCTGGGTCAGGGCAAACGTGGTTGCGTTCTCCAGGCCCAGAAGCTGCTTGATGTTCTGTGCGGTCTCCGGCCCCACGCTGCGGCCGCCATGGAGCGCGTGGCAGTAGATCAGGTACCGCACGGACCGGGGATCGATCTGCGCCAGGGTCTTCCTGGCCGCCGGCAGCACCAGGTCGTACAGACTCAGATCCGGGTCGTAGTGCATCCGATCGAGCCCGTGAACCCTGCGGAACATGTGCGTCTGCGCGGGATTGAGCCCGAGTTCGACCGCTCGCTCCTCCACCGTGACCGTGCGGTCGGGGAAGAAGGAATCAACTGCTTCCAGGGTGATCATTTCCAAGAACCTCCTTCACTCACCAGTGCCAGCAGATGGGCCTGGCGTATGCTGCCGTGAACCGCTGCGTCGTCCGCCTTCCTCGTGCGCACAGCCGCGGTGAATGCCCTGAGGCTGTTGCGGGCCTGATCGTCCGGTGCGAGTGATATCTCCCGGCTGTCGGCGCCGCAGTCGAGTCGAATCACCGGAATGTGGTCGGCGGGCGGTGCGAAGGCGCGGTCCACCCGGATGCACCCACTGCTCCCGCGCAGCTGGTACCGCGAGGCATAGGCGTGTTCGAGCCCGAAGGTCAGCTGCGCCGTGACGCCGCCCCGCCGCAGCAGCACGGCTCCCGAGGTGTCGACCTGACGTCCCGGACTCGCGCCGAGCACCGCGCCGGCTACCTCCAGGTCGTCGCCGAGGAAGTACATCGCAGCCCGCACCGGGTAGAGACCTACGTCCCACAGCGCCCCACCGCCCAGCTCCGGCTGGTACCGGATGTCCTGGTCCGGGAGTCGCGGGACGGTGAAGTCGGCATGAAACGACCGCAGATCACCAATGGCTCCGCGCTCCAGCAGGCGACGCACCGCGTCGTGCCGGTGATGATGCAGGAACATCACATTCTCCATCAGAGCCAGCCCTCGCGAGGAGGCCAGGTCCAGCAGCCGACAGGTCTCCCGGGGATCTGCGGTCAACGGCTTCTCCACCAGGACGTGCTTCCCGGCGTTCAAGGCGGCCTCGACCCAGCGGGCGTGCAGGGCCAGCGGCAGCGGGATGTACACGGCGTCCACCTCGGAAAGCGCCAGAAGCCCGTCGTACCCGGCGACCGGGCGGCAGCTGTACACACCCGCCAGATCCTCCGCCGTAGGTCCGGTACGGCTGGCTACCGCGACGACTTCGATGTCGTCCGCCGCCGCCATCGCCGGGAGCATCCGTCGCCGGGCAATGTCCGCGCAGCCCATGATCCCGATCCGCACCGGTGGCGTCACGGGGTTGCCTCAGCGCTGCCCCGCGTCCCTGCCAGGTAGCTGTCGAGCACTGTCCGGTAGTAGTCGGGGCCGAAGCCGAACTCGCGGACCTCGGGCAGCAGCGAGTGCAGCTTGTCGACCGACACGAGGTGCGACGTCCCGGTGTCCTCGTACCGCCTGTCGGCCGAGAGCCCGAGCCGGAACTCCAGGTGGTCGACGATGTGTTCCACCGGCACGGCCGTACCAGTGGCCACATTGAGAGTCTCCCCTCGGATTCCGCGGCGCAGCAGCAGATCGACGACGGCAACCACATGTCCGACGTCGATCACATCACGGGTGGCACGGCGCTGAATCGCGATCCGCCCGGCGCCGAGGGACTTCACCAGCGTGGGAAGCAGCTGGTGAGCGGGCTGGCCCGGGCCGACGAGATGACCCAGCCGCAGCACCAGGAAGTCGACGCCTGACTCACGCAACTCGCCTTCCATGCCGAGTTTGTGCTCTCCGTAGGCACTGCGAGCCATCACTGCGTCGTCCTCGCGGCCAGGCCGGTCGGCGCCGTAGACGCCGGCCGAGGCCGTGGAGAAGAAGATCAGAGTCCGGCATGACGCCCGGCACCGCTCCAGCACCTGGCGGAGGAGACTGCGTTCGCGTTCGAAGTCAGCGAGGGACGTGCCACTCGCCCATGACACCCCTGCAGCCAGCGCCACCACGTCGGCGTGCTCGTGGGCAAGCGGCGCAAGGTGCCCGGCGAGGAATCCGCGGCCGATGATCTCCATTGCCAACTCCTAGACCAACTCAGCGATTCTGTACACGGCTTGGGAGGGTAGCGCGAGTTCGGCGATCTCCCGGGAGAGTGCACGGGCGCGGCCGGCGTACGAGGAATCACCCAGGATCTCCCGGCACGCGTCGACGATCGCCGCTGGTGATCCGTCAGTGCCGAAGAGGGTCTTGCCGGCCCCGTAACGGGACAGCCGTTGTGCGCCGAGATTCTGGACGGCGCCCTGGGGAATGGCGACCTGCGGCACAGCGGCAGTCATCGCCGTCAGGCTCGTGGTTCCCCCTCCGTGGTGCACGATCACGTCACACGTCGGTGCCAGCACGTCGAGCGGTGCCCATCCGGCCCGCACGCCCGGGACCTCCGCCCGCAGGGCCGTACCGGCCTCGTCGGGCGTGGCCACCACCAGGTCGATATCCAGCTCCTTGAGGGCGACCGCCTGGGCGCGCAGGAGTTCGTACGAGCGGCGCCGGATGTCGTGGGCGCCCACGTCATGTGCCACCCGGCTGCCGGTGGTCAGGCACAGCCGCGGCCTTTCAGACCGGGCGAGCATCCAAGGCTCCAGCTGTCGCTGCCCGTTGACCGGGACCCACCGCATTTCCATGGCATGCTTCGCCGGATGGGACTCCGGAGGCCGCAGACTGGGGGGACAGACATCGATGAACAACTCCGGCTCCGGTAGCCACGCCAATCCCAGCTCGCCAAGCTCCCGATCGAGTTCCACAACCGCTCCGTGGTCGATCGCGGTTGCCTCGATCGCGTCCCAGGCGTGGCGTACATACGGGACGCCGATCCGGGCGGCGAGGAGACCAGCGGCGT
The DNA here is from genome assembly GCF_042882365.1 of Streptomyces sp. NPDC058221. Classification (NCBI taxonomy): domain Bacteria; kingdom Bacillati; phylum Actinomycetota; class Actinomycetes; order Kitasatosporales; family Streptomycetaceae; genus Streptomyces; species Streptomyces sp. NPDC058221. The sequence continues at coordinate 89,209 of NZ_JBHVWF010000011.1, forward strand.
AGGCCATCGTGCCGCCTACGATGACATCGGGCCGCCAGTCACGGGCCAGCTCGCTGAGCGGATCCAGCCAGGCGGCAGCCATCCGTCCGAACCAGCGTCCCGTGAAGGGGATCTGCTCCTCCGGCTCTGTGGGGATCACCACCGGCCGGCCCGCCCTGTCCGTGTTGACGAAGTGGCCGAGCGGCAGCGACGAGACCGAGAACGCGGGCAGGCCGACGCCCGTGATGGCCGGTACCACATCGTCGTTGGCGGCCATGATGACGGCATGGCCCGCGTTGCGCGCAGCCGTCGCGACCGGGGCGAGCGCGAACGCGGTGGCGAGGCTGCCGGCGGCAACGAAGAGGATGCGCATCAGTACTCCCGATTCCGTGGAGGTCGTCCCGCCGGAGCGGCTTTCGCGTTCTGCTCCTCAGCGGAGATCTGCCAGCCCCCGGCCCTGCAAATCGGCGATGTCCTGCCAGCGATCGCCGTAGCAGGACGTCGTGAACTTGGGTAGGCGCAGCTGCTCGTGAGGGGCGCCGAGGTCGATCCGGCTGATCTCGTCGAGGCGGGCCAGCTCAGCCTCGCCCAGCCGTACTTCCAAGCACGCGAGGTTGTCACGCAACTGGTCCTCGGTGGTCGCACCGAGGATCGGATGCACAGCTCCGGGACGATTGCGCAGCCAGGCGAGAGCGACCTGCGCAGGCTTCCACCCACCCTCGGCAGCAATCCTGACCACCTCGCGGACGATCGCCTCGTCGCACTGGGCCTCTCCTGCCCAGTTCTCCGCGCTGAGGCGGCCCGCCTCGCCTCGCAGATACTTGCCGGTCAGCCGGCCTTCGGCCAAGGGCCCCCAGGCGAGCGTGCTGACCTCACAGCTGCGCGCCATCGGAAGAAGCTCACGCTCCGGGGTGCGCTCAAGCAGGTTGTAGCGGATCTGGAGGGCCGCGAAGGCCGACCAGCCGCGGAGGTCGGCCAGCATGTTGGCCCTGGAGATCTCCCAGGCCGTCCAGTTCGAGGCGCCGACGTACAGCACCTTTCCGGCCTTCACCTGGTCGTCCAGGGCGCGCATGACCTCCTCGACCGGCGTGAAGCCGTCACGCGCGTGCAGCCAAAGCAGGTCCACATGGTCGGTCTTCAGCCGACGCAGGCTCGCCTCAAGCGAGTTGACCAGGTTCTTACGGTGGTTGCCTGCCGAGTTCACATCTCCCGGTCGCGTCATCGCGTTGTATTTCGTTGCCAGCACGAAGTCATTCCTTCGCCCGGCCAGCAGTTCACCGAGGAACGCCTCCGACTGACCGCCCCCGTACACATTGGCAGTGTCCAGGAAGTTACCGCCCGCCTCCGCGTACAGATCGATCAGCCGGCCGGCAACCTCCTTCGACGCGCCCCAGTCGCCGGCGCCGAACGTGCCGGCACCGAAACAGAGTTCGGAGACCCTGAGACCGGTCTTCCCTAGTACGAAGTACTTCATCGGGCATGCCCTTCTCTATCTGTCGGCCGGAAACTCGTCGGCGAATATCACGCCGAATGCTGATGTTTGCCCAGCACGACAACCGCATTGTTGCCCGCGAAGGCCAGGCCGTTGTTCTGCACCACCCGCAGCTCGGCAGGGACCGACTCGTTGGGCACGCAATCGATCTCGCACTCGGGATCGGTCTCCCGGTGGTTGATCGTCGGTGGGATGAATCGATGGGTGATGGCCAATGAGCAGGCGATCGCCCCCAGCGCGCTGGCTGCTCCCATGGTGTGGCCGAGCATGGACTTCAGCGAGACTGTGCGCGGCGGCATCCCGGAGAACACTTCGCGTATCGCCCGGGACTCGGTCACGTCATTGGTCTTGGTTCCGGTGCCATGGGCGGAGACGAGGTCCACCTCCTCGGGCCGCACACCGGCGTCCGAGAGTGCCGAGCGCATGCAGCGCGCGATACTCGACTGCTCGGGCTGCACCGGGTGGTAGGCATCGCAGCTCAGGCCGTATCCCAGCACTTCGGCATAAATCTGCGCCCCCCGGGCGAGGGCGGAGTCCAGACGCTCAAGTACCAGCACGCCGGCACCCTCACCAGTCAGGATGCCCTGACGATCCCGGTCGAACGGCCGACAGAAGTCCGGTGCGATGGTGCCCAGTCGGTAGAAGGCGGTGAAGGACTTCCGGCACATCGCATCAGCCCCACCGCACAGTGCGATGTCCGCGTCACCGACCCGGATCGCGTCAAAGCCCATGCCGATCGCATAGTTGCCCGCCGAACAGGCCGTGGCCAGGGTCAGCGCTTCGGCGTCCGACAACCCCAGCTCCCAGGCGACCGCAGCCGACAGACGTCCGGCTCCGACCCGTCGCGTCACCTCCGGATCCCAGTCCTGAGGTCCGGACTCCACCCAGGCCTGAGCCAAGTGGTCCAGGTCCTGCGACTCGCCATCGGTGGTGCCGATCGAGATCTGCACCCGCCGCTCACGCAGGCCGTCATCCGTGAGCCCGGCGTCGCGCACCGCCATCCGGGCCGCCGCGACCGCGAACTGACTGGTCCGGCCGAGCTCGTCCACGGACCACCGCTCAAGCCACTCCTTCGGCTCGAAGCCTGGCACCTCACAGCCGTTGGCATGGGCAAACCCAACGGTGTCGAACACCGAGATCGGCGAGACGCCGTTGCGGCCTTCCCGCAGCCCTGCGGCGAATTCCTCCACACCGATTCCGATACTGGAGAAGACGCCGAGCCCGGTAATCACCACCCGGTCACTGGCAGGCCGCGAATGCGCGGCAAGCACATCACCCATGTCCGTTCCAACCCTCCAATGCCTGCCCCGAGCAGGGGTCTTGGGCATCTCAACTACGCGGTACAACAGGACACCTGCAGGACCCGGCCACCGGCACAGGAACAGCTCAGGACAGCTTCACCAGACAAACCACCACAGTGCCGCTCTCGTCGGCCGAGGTGATGACAGCCAGGCGTTGGGAAGACTCCGGGTTCTTCCCGGCCAGGCTCAGCACGGCCGCGAGCTGCAGAGCCCCCGAGGCGGCGTGAGTCTCTCCGATCAGCTCGGTGACGGAGACCATCCGATCACCGACCTCGAAGAGATCGCTCAGCGCGGCACGCTCGGCCTGCCCAGCCGCGCCGGCGGCGCCGGATGGGCTGGCCATCCACACATCAGAGGGCTGCACGTCGGCCGCAGCCATCGCCCGCTCGGTACATCGGCGGACGGCCGCATACCAGTCCCCGTCACTGCAGGTCATCGCCTTCACCGCGAGCAAGGTGGCGAGCGGCGGCTCGTCCGTGGGCTCGGCGGTCAGTGCGAACATCGCGCAACCCTCTCCGAGCAGAGCGCCGGGAGCATCGTTTGCTGCGCTGTGCTCGGCGATCCAGGCACGGGCCACCGAGTACTCCTCGGCGGCACCGCACAGTACAGTTCCCGCCCGATTGGTGAGCAAGAGTCGGCGGGCGTAGTTGAGCGCGAGCAGCCCGGCCGACCGGCCGGCGGCCAGAGTGGCGTTCGGCCCCTTGACCCCGTGCCAGATGGCACACTGTCCGGCCGCCCCATTCATCACCGCGTACGGGATGAGGCCCGGCTCGACATGGAATGGGCGCTCGCCGGTGAGCGAGCCACGCGTGAAGTCGATGGTGCTCTGCGCACTCCCGACCGTCGTCCCGAGGACCATTCCGGTCGTGTCCGGATCAAGCCCGTCGCTGCGCAATTCCCGGAGCAGATCCCCAATGGTCGAGACCGCCATCCCGGTCACCCGGTTCATCATCCGGGTGCCCTTCTTTCCCAGGACGGCCCGCGAGTCAAAATCCGGAACCAGGCATGCTGTCCCGGCCGGCCCCTGTCCCTGCTCGATCACCCGCTCCGTGGAACGCCCGGCAGCCAGCCCTTCGGAGAATACGCTTCGACCAATGCCGTAGGGCGAGGTCACCGCCCACCCTGTGATGGCGAGGCCGGAGCCCGCCGAATCGACCTTACTCATCGAGCGATGTTCCCGATGACCTTGTAGATTCCCTGAAGGTTCACCATTCGGGAGAGTTCCGACTGCTCGATGGTCACCCTGAGGTTCAGTTCGAGAGAGGAAAGAATCTCGATAAGCCTCATCGAATCGGCATCGTGGTCCTCGACGAACAGGCTGTCATCAGCGATCTCATCACCATCGAGCTCCAGAATATCGCAGACGATCCCCTTGATGCGCTGCTTTTCGTCTGGCGTCACAACCGCCATGCCCGCCTCCAGGTCTAATTACTGAAACCACTTCACCGGATGTCATCAAAAGCTTCTTCGGAACCCCAGCAAAGTTCAAGCCGAAGAATTCTATGTTTTCACTAGCTTGCAGCGCACGAACGCTAAATCCGGCTGTCGCCCGCCGTCAGACGACGTCCGGCGGAAGCACGGCATGTGCCCGACGTTCCTCGGCCGGATCGACGAAGCGGTGGACCGCCGCCCGGCCTTCCGGACTCCGCAGGTGTTCGGCGAGCCGTGCCGGGACGACTGCGGTGAGCAGGAACCCCCTGTCACCGAACCCTCTGTTGAGGAAGCCAAACCACGACAGCGGAGCCCGGGAGCTGACGACCGGGCTGAAGAAAACCGGGTGCTGCCCGTCAAATGAGACGCCGTACGCGCCCGCGCGGGACCAGTTCGTCACAATGAATGTCCGGTGCGCAGGGTCGAAGGCCACGGGAGCACACCGGTGGAAGCGGGATCGTCCGACGGGTCCGACAAAGGCGCGATCGGAACGCATGCAGAGATGTGACTGCGTGAAATCATCCAGCCCGGACCGAATACGGGCCGCGAGTACGTCGGCCGTTTCCATCGGTGGACACGGGAGGAACATGGACTGGACGAGATTGCCGAGAAACTCGGCCGGAACGCCGAGACGAGGACGGAGGTCGACGGGTACCGACAGGTTCCAAGGGACGGGATCCGCCTCCATGCCCCGGAACGTGGTCACCAGGTGGGCACAGAGCACGTCGTTCGATGAGAGGGGTCGCGAGGGCTCGCCGCCGAACATCTGCCGCATCCGGCGCACCTCGTCATCGCCGAAGCAGATCTGAACGGTTCCGTTGTCCTCCCGCATGGGGGGCATCCGGTGCCCCGCACCGGTCAACTCGTCCCGGCTCAGCGGCTGACAGATCGGCTGACCGGAGCCCTCGCGCGGCAGAACGCGGTCCAGGTAGCCGTCCCGGTCGTCGACTATGAGTACCTCTGGCGGTGTTATCCCTTCGACGAGTGCCGACCAGACACGAATGAACTGCATGAAGCTGCCCATGTCGCCCACCGAGTGGTTCCACGTACACCCCAGAGTCATGGCGCCGTCGGCCAGCCGGCAAATGCGCACCGTCAGGAGCGGGCGCGCCTCCAGGGGTTCGTTCATGACATCGACCCGCTCGGTCAGACCCCAGTCCGGATGCGTTGCCTCCCGGACAGCGTCACTGAGGGACGCATCAACATCGAGGACCGTCATGGGCACTCCGGCGTCGGAGCAGACGATCTCCAGCGCGTCACCTCCGGCCCGGAGCCGGCCCCCGAAAACCGGCACGAGGCCGAGCGCACGACGAAGCCCGTCCGCCAGGTCCTCTCCGTTCACGGCTCGCTCGAAGAAAAACGCGACCGCCACATAGCGCTCGACGTACGTCGCGTCGGTCGAGCCGCACTGCACGACGGTGTCGCGGACCTTACCCGATGTAATCGTCCATGCTTCACGCAGCCGCACCCGAGTGCCCATATATTCTCCTGATTCATAGACGAGTACGCCTACGCGGCCAGCTGTGATCCGCTCCCGCAAAGGCCGGATCGAACTTCGTCGAATTTCCCTACGCCCCAATTCAGCGGCAAATCCAAACAAAGCTTCGGCGCACCTTGCAGAGCAGCCTCTTCGAACATATGAAAGAACTCAAGCACTCATCATCTAAGTTTATGCTAAATCTCCGCTATTCAGTCGGCCCGCAGGCCTGCCGCCGGCAGCAAGCGTCTCGCCGGCGCCGGGCAGACCGGGCCGAGCCGACACCCCCGCGGCGTCGACTTCTGCGAGAAGCACGTACTCCCGCCGTAGATCCGGGATCTACGGCGGGAGTACGTGCTCTGCTTGGCGCACCAACGGCTATCCGGCATTGGGCGTGAACGGCGCATCATTCCGGTCACGGCTGCCGCGCGGCCGGCCCGGCTGACCCGGCTGACCCGGCTGACCCGGCTGACCCGGCTGACCCGGGATGATCAGGCGGCGACGGAGGAAGAATGACGTCACCAGGGCCAGCACTGCAATCACGGCCATCCCGATGACTACGCTGTGCAGGCCCGCCACGACGGCAGCCTGGAACGCCTCGCGGATTTGCGCGGGCAAGGCACGGATGTCGGCGGGGGTGCTCTGGCCGCTGGCCGCGGCAAGCGCGTGACCGTCCTTGGCACCGAGTCGGCTGGTGAGGACATGCTCCAGTCGGCTCGTGTAGAGCGAACCGAGCAGGGCGACACCCAACGATCCGCCGACCGCACGGAACAGGTTGATCATTCCGCTCGCCGCGCCAAGATTGCGCTGATCTGTCTGGCAGGCGAAGGAGATGATCAGCGAACTCTGCATCAGCACGCCGATGCCGAGCCCGGCCAGCAGAGGCAGCAGTGTGGCGGCGACAAGACCGGTCCCCGTCCCCAACAGCAGCAGGAGGAGGACGCCGGCCACCGCAACGATGGCGCCGACAACCGGATAGAGCCTCAGCGGACCGGTCCGGACGACCAGCCGGGCGACGACCAGCTCCATGATGATCATGCCGATCAGGAACGGCAGCAGCAGGAGTCCACTGGTAGTGGGTGAGACGTCCAGTGCCTGCTGCAGGTACTGGGGAAAATACACCAGAGCACCAAGCAGTCCGGCGCCCACCAGCAGACCCAACACCTGGGCGAGCGTGAAGTCGCGGGTATGGAAGAGCCGAGACGGCAGGATCGGCTCCACGGCTCGTCGCTCGACCAGCGGCAGCGAGGCCAGCAGCACGACGGCGGCCACGCCCAGCCCGATGATCGGGGCCGAGTCCCACGAGTACCGGGTACCCGCCCAGCTGAGGAGCAGGGTCAGCGCCACGATGCCGCCGGTGAGTTGCACACTGCCGAGCAGGTCGATCCTGACCTTCGGACGGCGAGGACTGCGCGGGATGCCCACAGCGCTGGCCGCGAGCGCGACCAGGCACAGCGGAATGTTGATGAAGAACGACCAGCGCCAGCCGACGTGTTCGGTGAGCAGGCCGCCGAGCATCGGCCCGGTCCCCATGGCAAGCGGCATGACGATGCCGATCATCGTCTGCATCCGGATCCGGTCGGCCGGACCGGTCGCCAGATGACCGATGAGCGTGAAGGTGCCGACCATCAGGCCGGCCGAGCCCAGACCTTGCAACGCGCGGAAGGCGATGATCTGGGTCATGCTCTGCGCCAGGCCCGAGAGCAGAGAACCGACCAGAAAGACCACGATCGCGGTGATGAAGGTGCCTCGACGGCCGTAGAGGTCACTCAGCTTGCCCCAGATCGGGATCACCGCCGCGCTGGCCACCAGATAGGCCGTCACCACCCAGGAGAGCTCTTTGAGTCCCCCGAGTTCACCGACGATCGTCGGCAGCGCCGTGCCCACGATGACCTGATCCAGCATCGAGAGCGTCAGGCCGAGCAGCACCGCCAACACGCCGTAACCGCGGCGCTTCGGCGCCGGCCTGGCCGACGCCGTGGGGGGAGCCCCGATCGCAACCACATCTCCTTCTGGCATGACGTCTCACATCCTTGGTCCACGCTTCTTCATACACCGTACGAAGATGAACGTAGCATAGTTGGTACGCTGTACGACAGATAGGGAGTGGAGTGTGCGATGAACGAGAACGAACCCCTGAGCATCTGGATGCGCCCGGAGCCCGCGGACCGACGGACGGCACGGGCACAGCGGACGCTCAGCCGCGACCGGATCGTGCAAGCAGCCATCAAGATCGCCGATTCCGAGGGCCAGGAGGCGGCCTCCATGCGCCGGATCGCGGCCGAGATCGGCGCCGGCGCAATGTCCCTCTACTACTACGTCCCCAGCAAGGAAGACCTCATCGAACTGATGGTCGACGAGGTGATCGGCGAGACCCGGCTCCCGGAACAGCCCGGCCCCGATTGGCAAGGCTCACTGACAACAGCGGCCAACGAGAAGCGCGCCCTGTGGCTCCGCCACCCCTGGCTCGCCACCGCCTGGACGCACGGCCACCCGATCTGGGGTCCCAACTCGCTGCGTCAGCAGGAGTTCGTGCTCGGCACGCTCGCCGAGTTCGACCTTCAGGTCGACGAGCTGCTCAGCCTTATCGGCCTGTACAACAGCTATGTCGAGAGCTTCGTACGCAACGAAGTCGGATGGCTGGAGGAAGCGCGCAGGACCAAGATCGACATGGTGGAGTGGATGCGACAGAGCAGGCCGTATGCGAAGCAGCTGGTCGCCACCGGTGAGTACCCGATGTTCACCCGGGTACTCACCGAGACCATGACTCCGCACATGCAGCCCGACGCACGTTTCCAGTACGGCCTCGCCCGGGTACTGGAAAGCATCGCGGCCAGTCTCGCTCGCCTCGCCTGACGGGCCGCAGCCCGCAGATCGACGCCGGGCACGGTACTGCGTCGCCCGAAGGCAGGCGTTGAGTCCCCGCCCGGGTCGCGACAGGGACCTGTGGCGCACTGCCGCCGCCTCCGGTCCCGGTGTTGCCCAGGGGGCTGCCGCGCGTCGGCGGCCGGGTACGGCGGCGCCCCCGCGTACCCG